>JALRLN010000053.1 GCA_023254445.1 Candidatus Poseidoniaceae archaeon
TGACCCGGTTGACGCTTGGTACGGTCATCGACACCGTGCACCCCGAACCTCAAGCCGGACTGACGTCCGCTCGCCTGAACCTCGGCACCTACGACCTGAACGCCACGGTGCGCAACGACGGCGTCATGCCCGTTTCCGCCGTGCTCGAAGTGGTGCTGACCTCTCTTGACGGCGGCCCGACGATGACCGTGTGGTCGAACACCATCCCCGTGCTCGCACCCGGCTCGCTTCACGCGCCTTCCTCGGCCAGCCTGCTCACCTACGCGCTCGATGCCTCCTCGATGACGGGGGAGTGGAACGTCACGATGACGGTCCTGTACAACGGCTCGTTGGGCAGCACGCAGGAGCTGGCAGCGGCCTTCGACGTGATCTTCTCCGACTACACCGCGAGCCTCGATGTTCCTGCTGACCGGGTCATGCAACCCGGAACGACCCGCCTCTTCACGTTCAGCCTTGAGAACACGGGGTCCCAGTTGGACGCGTGGACCATCGGAACCTCCTCGTTGCTCGGTTGGGTGGACACCTCCTCGTGGCCCGCGGGGACTGGGGTGCTCGCATCAGGAGGCACCTCGGAACTGGTGGCCTCCGTGACCGTTCCCATCACTGCTCCTCGGGCACAAACGGAAATTTTCGTCGTGACCTTCACCTCCAACGGGGCCAGCCCGTCCTACTCCCTGCAGGCCGTGTTGCGCATCACGGCCGGTGAACTGTTCAACGCAACCGTCGACCTCGACAACACCAGCGTCGAAGTGGTGCCGGGTCAGGAACACCTCGTGTCGCTGAACGTGACGAACACCGGCAACGTTCCCGCTGTGTTCGCTCTCTCCGCTGGATTCTCGCCCAATCCGTCCGGATGGACCAGCCGCCTCACCGCCGTGAACACGGGCTACCTCCAGCCCGGCCAAACCGTGGTCGTGCAGGTCGGCGTCACGCCCGCCCACATCAGCACCCCGCTCGACCCGAGCGAGCGCAACCGAGCGGGCGACGTGGTGGACGTCTGGGTCAGCGCCTCCGCCAACGGTGGCGCCCCAATCACCGACGCGCAGAGCGTCACGGTCGCTCCCGTGATCGTCGTGGACCCCGGCCTGAGCACCAGCGTGGTTGAACTGAGCAGCAACGATGTGTTGGCCGCTCAGTACGGCATTGGATTCGACAGCGTTGTCCCGATGAACCTGCAGGTGAGGCACAACCTCGTGGACGACCTCAACGAAGTGCTGAACGCCACCGTTGCGATCAGCGACGTGCGGTTCACCTCCTCTGGTGGCGCTGGTGGCTTCAGCGAAGTGGACCGCTGGTCGTTCGAAGTCACGCCCCAAAACGCGTCTGGTCTTGCGCTTGGCTCAGCCACGGCTGCGGCGTTGGGCATCCAAGGGCCAGCCGACGCACTACCGCTCGCGGGAACGGTCGAGGCCGACGTCACGGTCACGCCAGTGCTCTCTGGACCCCTGAGCAGCAACGGCGTCTCTGCTGCAGCCGTGACGCGCAGCGTCCAGGTCGTCGTCCCGGCCGTGTCCGACGGCGGTGTCCTCGACACCGGCGTGCTGACGGCTGAACTTGGCGTAGCGACCACCTTTGACATCGGCTTTGAGAACCTTGGGAACGACGTTTCGGATTACCGAATCAGCCTGCTCGATACCCTTCCCATCACGTGGTCTGCCTTCCTGGACACCAACCAACTGATGACGGAAATCACGTCCCTCCCCTCCTCGGTCGCCACCTACCCCGCCCTTGGCACCGCGCACCAAACCACCTTCCCGCTTACGGTGACCTCCGACCCCCTCGCACAGGCCGGATCCATCACCTACGTCGACCTGCAGGTGGAGGATTTGGACACCGGCGCGGTGCTCCAACAGGCGCGTGTTCCCATCACGGTTGAGGCGCACGTGGACGGCGCCTTGACCCCTGAGTATCAACTGGTGAACCTCTCCATCTACGAGACGCCGTTGACCAGTTTCACGATGCGGAACACGGGCAACACGCCCGCAGAATTCCTCGTCGAGATCGACGACCCCTCGGACGAGGTGGACTTTGTGCTCACAAGCAGCGATGCTGTGCTGATCGGTGCAGGATTCAGCGATGCGATCAAGATTGAGATCGTTCCGAGCGCGGATGCCGCTGCTGACGTCAACTACTCCGCGACGGTCACCGTCACGGTCGTTGGGGGGCCGGTCCTGCAGGCGGTCGTCGAAGCGAACATCAGCGCGATGGACGACGTCAGCGTCCTCTTCGCTGAAGCCTTGGACAGCGATTCCGACCTTGCCGGTGTGCAGCACAACGTTGTGCCCGGGACAACCGTGGTCCTCGGTTTCGACGTGCTCAACAACGGGAACTTCCTCGAGGACCTCGCCTTGGAAGCCGAGGTCGACGGCGGTTGGGGGACCTCCCTCTCCACCGCAACAATGAGCCTCGCCATCGACCAAAGCGAAGCAGGCGCGTTGACCCTCACGGTGCCCGCCCTTGGCGGAAGCGAGGCGCTCAACAGCGGCGACGTGCACACCGTCCGACTCTTTGTCAACGACTCGAGCACGGGCGTGCTCCGTGCGGTTGGCAGCATGGACGTCGTCGTGGCCCCGTTGTTCGACATCAACAGCCCGGAGTGGCCCGACGAACTGCTCTTCCACCGCGGACTGACGCGTTCGATCAGCGCCCCCGTCATCAACGTTGGAAACTCCGACATCGAGGTGCTTGTGAGCGTCGGAGTGTACCGGGCGGGCCTCACCGTTGAAAGCGATGATTGGTCGCTTTCCAGCGCGCCGTCTCAGACGGTGTTGCTCCCCCGGAACCAGCCCGTGACCCTCGACATCAGCGTGACCCTGGACGAACTTGAGCCAACCCTCGCCCTTCAGGGTGAATTGCGGGTTACGCTGACGCCCGTCGATGAATCGGTGACGGGCTCTGCGGACCTCGACACCTTGCTTGGCGTGTCCAGGATGTTCCAGGTCGAACCCGAGGTTTTCATGCCGGCGTTGGACGACGCCCCGAAGGTCTTCGACTTCCTCTGGACGCACGTCCCATCGTCGGTCTCCACGGCCGCCGTCTACGAGCTTGAATTGTGCAGCGCAGAACGGCTCATCGACCCCGCGCTTGTCGCGCCGAGCATCGACGCCAGCGCCTTGGTGTGGGGCTTCGACCTTGTCACTGGGCAGGGCAGCAACGGAACCTACGACCTCGACGTGGACGCGTCGGGCTGTTCCCCGAGCAACCCGGACAACCGCATCACGCTCCCCCTCCGTCAAGCATGGACGCTGAGCGGCGCCCCCGACATCGTCATCGACGCGCCCAACCGGCCCAACCTGCTTCCCGGGGACGGCTGGGCGTTGACCTTCCGCCTCTACCATCCAGACGAACACACGGGATACACGGTGTTCACGGAAGCGACCTTCACCTACAAATTGGATTCCAAGGCAGACCCAGCCTTCGACCTTGAGGACACCCTGGACGAGGTCACCATCTCAGGCACGCGCCTGATGGAAGGGGTTGGCACCGAGGTCCAACTTGATTTGATCAACTACGGGACGTCGCTCGCGGTTGACATTCGACCGACCTTGACCTGTGATGGCGCCACTGTCGAGCAACCCGACGCCGACCCCATCATGGTCCTCGCTCCAAACGAGCGCGTGACCGTGGCGTGGCGCATCGTCCCAGAGACCTTCGACTGGTGGCTGAGTTCCAACACCCTCCGATGCGAAGCCTCGTGGGACTCGCCCTTGGCCGCCTCCTTCGGCGACAACGAAGCAAACAACGTCCTCGCCTTTGAGGAAGAAGTCGTGGCGTGGTCACCGCGCGCGTTGGTGGTCCTTGTTGGGGCCGCCACCGGCTTGTTCCTCGCGGCCATCCTCTTGGCCCTGCGCAACCAGAACGACAACTTCCGCTTGGCTGCCGTGTACGCCGGATTGCTTGGCCTCGGGTTCTCCTTCCACCTGATGAGCATCGTCTGGTGGGGCCCCGCTGTCTTGGTGGTTGCAGCCCTCTGGACGTGGTCGATGAGTTGGCGGGCCTCCGAAGAATTCCGCGTCCTCCACGAGGACTACCAGCGCCAACGGAAGGGGCTTTCCACCATCTATGCCGACCATTTCGAAGCCTTGGCCGACACGCAGCGCGCTCTCTCTGTCATCCTTGCCATGCCTGTGTTCGGCTTCATGCTGATCGTGCTTGGCGTCCCCGCTCAGGTCCCTGAGACGACAGAAAACATCGCCGTGCTTCTGACCTACCTGATCGTGGTGTCCGTGGGGGTCGTCGTGCTCATGCGTCGTGCGAACAAGACCTACGGTCGCATCTACGGTCGTTTGACGGACATCGAGACCTCGTCGGCACGCATCGAGCGGGACCTGGCCGACCCGGCACGCCTGCTTGGCGACCTTGCCGAAGACGGCTTGGGCTTGGCGGACCTGCTCGACGAAGCGAGCCAGGCAACGCGGGACCTCAGCGACGACGTGGAATGGGACAGCGAGGGGGTGAACGCCGATGCCTGATGCTGTTGAAGACCTGGACATCGAGGACGTTGAAGGCCTCGAGGCGTCCATGCCCCTCGACGAGGAGACGGAAAAAGCGCTCGACGAGGTGGCCGCTGATGCGGTCGGAGAGGACGAGACGGACCTCCCCGACTACGACGACCTCGAGGAGGTCGACTTCGAGGATGCCGAAGACGCGCCAACGGTGGCCGCGGCGTCCCGCGGGCTCGGCTTGGCCGTGGACGCTGTGCTGTCGCAGCAGGTGAACTCCCTTGCACGCACCGAGGTGGACGTGGCTGAGGCAAGGGCTCACCTGACCGCGCACCGCCTTCGACGGGCCCTGAAAGCCGTGCTTCGCGCCGAACGCGCCCTTGAGGAACTCAAGGAATCCGTGCTTCACCTGCGCCGGTCCATGGCGCTCCTCCATCGCTTGCTGAAGGAGAAGCAGAACGTGACCCACCGCGAGGTGGAGCACATCCTCATGCGCCTTCGTGACGCCACCAGCGCAGCCGAAGTTGGTGAGGTCGGGACCGCCGCGTCGGAAGTCGAAGGTTTGGTGGACGACCTCATCGGAGGCGACACCACGAACCTGAATCCCTTCCTTTTCCGCCACTTCTGGCTCGGCATCGACACGCGCTGGCCAGCCGGCGGCGACATGGGCGTGATGATCGTCCGCATCATCAACGACGGGGCGGTCACGCTCCCAATGATGAGGATGCACCCGCCGGTGCCCGAGGGCTGGTTCTGCGACCCAGAGATGATCGACGTGCCCAGCATCAACCCCGGAGGCAACCTCCCCGTCCGCTTCGAAGTCACGGCCGATCGACGGTACGGGGCCGACGAAATCCCGCTCTCTCGAAAATTGGCCCTCACCACCGGGTACGAGATGCGTTCTGGCGACATCGTTTGCACCGTCCGAGCACAAAACCGTGCGTTGGAGCCCTTGGTGGACATCCTGATCGACCCATGGTTCCCGCCCGGGTACACGTCGGACGCTCTGCCCATGATCCCGCGCCTCGAACCCGACGAGGTTGCAACCATCCGCATCCCCCTCCGCATTGACATCGGTGGCCCGCGTGCCGGCGCCGCCTCCCATTCCACCCCGCGACCAGAGAAGCGGGGAGGATCAAAAAAACACACGAGGTGAACAAGAAATGAACAACCAAACGAACGAAAAGCGCGACAACGTCGCGGCCATTGGTATTGGTGCGATGATCGTTTTCATCGCATTGATCCTGGTGGCTGCGGTTGCAGCAGCGGTCATCATCCAGACCGCTGAAAAGTTGCAACAGAATGCCCAAGCCGCGGGTGACGACACCCAAGAGCAGATGTCCACCAAGGTGGTCCTGCTCTCGACCGTCATCTCCGACATGACGGTGGGTGGAGAGGCCCTCTTCACCACCTTCGAACTCGCTCCGGGTTCGAACCCCGTGAGCGCCGACACCGTGTCCTTCACGGTGGTCTGTGACGACGGTGGTGGCGTGGCGGCCTTCGACGATGGCTCCTTCGACGACGCGACGGACCACGAGGGCGACGGCGACACCGACCTGTCGCCGCTCGACCCGATCACGCTGCAGCCAGGGACCACCTACGTGCGCGTGCTCGACGTCCCCAACTGTGCTCCATCTGCAAACACCGACCACGTCCTCATCATCTCCGTTGAGGGCGGTGGCAACACGTACGAAGCCCTCCAGTACGGGAGTGCTCCGGCCGTCGGCGATGTGGTGGTCTGAACGAGGTGAACGACATGAAGAACAACATGAACAACACGAACAACGAGAAGCAAGACACCATGGCTGCGATTGGCATCGGTGCGATGATCGTCTTCATCGCGCTCATCCTCGTCGCTGCCGTGGCCGCAGCGGTCATCATCCAGACCGCTGAGAAGCTGCAGCAGAACGCTCAGTCCACCGGTGACGACACCACGGACGAGATGTCTGGGAAGATTCAGGTGCTCAACGTCTTCGTTAACGACGACGACGGATACGTCGTATACTTCCGGCTCGCCGCCGGTTCCGACGACGTCAGCAATGCGGGCATCCTTTGGCAGCTCTCCTGTGACGACAACGCTGGTGGCCTCTCCTACCTGGCCGATGACTTCGCTGCGAACGCCATCACCCCGCTCGATGGGACGGGTGCGGTGACCACCGCCGAAGCCGGTGTTGCGTACCGCACCACGCTCGTTGCGGACGCGGACCCCTTGGACGCCAACGACCCTGACTGCGGTCCGGATCACCTGTTCCAGAACAACATCCGAGCGACGCTGTACCTCCACGTTGAGGGCGGTGGCACCACCTACGACGTCCTGAAGGTCAACGACAACACGATTGGCGCCGTGGTGGTCTGAGCAACTCTGTGCCCCGACGCCCCCGGCGACGGGGTGCAGAGGAGGGAAGCCCATGGCATGGCCCTTCAGTGGCGGTGCACGGACGACCCCGGACGACGATGCTGCAGTGACCGAAGGTCACCTGAAGCTGCTGTCCAGCGTCACCATCGAGCAGGTCCCCCACCCTGAGGAGGGGGAACTGACCGAGGAAGATGCGTGGACGATTCGTCCGGCCCCGACCCGTGCCCGTCTGAACAGCGTCGGCTCCGTGCCGACCGTGACGCAAGCGATCGCACCGCAAGCACCGGCCCAGGTCAACGCGACCGTGGACACCTCCGGCCTCGAGCGGCTCATCAGCAGCCGCCTCGACATGGTCGAGGACGTCCTACGGATGGTGGAGACCCGGGTGGACGAGGCGATGGTCCGGCCCCCACCCCCCTCGGCTCCGGCCGAGGGCGAGGCGCCGGAGCATGAGGTGCTGGACGGTGACGTGATCGTCACCGCCTCCGGCGAACGCATCCCAGCAGGTGGCGGCTCCGGTCGCCTCAAGGCGGTGGACGAGGCCCCCCTCGTGGAACTCTACGAGGCCCAGGCGCTCGCCTCCAACCCCTTCCTGCAGTCGCCCGATGCCTTCAGCGGCGTCGGTGTTGGCGGGGACCGCGTGAACGCGTCCACGGTTGCAGCGCTGTTGCTTGACCACATGACCGGCATGGCCGCGTCCTCCTTCACGCAGAAGGCGATGGACAGCGGTATGCTCAGCGGCGATGAGGGCCGTCAGGTCCTCGCGATTGTCGGCCTCGCCGACCCCGGCGAAGCAGAGGCGGCCTTGGCCGACCACCTGCCCAACCGGGCCCTGCTGAGCCTCTCCGGTCTGATACAGGCGTGGCGAGCGCAGTCTGCGCGTGCAGCAGCGGCTCGGTCGAACGGCGGTGGGATGTGAGTCGATGGCCGGGTCTGCAGGGATTGGTGGATTGATCGTAGGGACGACGATGCTCGTCGTCTTCGCGCTCGTGCTGACCTCCCTGCAAGCCCGCGTTGACGCGCACCTCGAGCAGATCGATGCCGCAGAGGAGCCGCCACCTGAGTTCGAGGTTGTGAACGCCGTGTTGGAAACAGACGGACTTGTCGAGGTCACGGTGACCTCGGCCGGTAGCGGCTACTCCGACGGCGATACGGTCACAGCGGACGGACGTACGGTTGGCAGCATCATCACCGACGGCAGCGGTGGCGTGGACTCGGTGGTGATCACCGAACCGTGGAACTTCTCGGCTGGCGCTCCCACCTTTGGGAGCACCGGAGGGGCTGGTGCCACGTTCACAGGGACCTTCGGCAACGTGGTTTTCCTGAACATCACCAACGTCGGTTCCACCACCTTGGACCTCACCACAGCCTTCGCAGCGGTGGACGGAGGCAACCATTCGTCGTTGAGCAGCCTGACGCGAACGGATGCAAGCGGAACGAACGTGTACACAGGGGAGACAGGCCGGCTGGTTTGGCTCGCCGGGACGAACAGCGCCTGGACGCGCGTCGCCATCACCTCGGGCGACGTGCTTCTGGGCACAACTCTGGAGTGAGGTGATCGCATGGCGGACGGGGGAGCTTCTTCGTTCATCATGCTGGTTACCGCGCTGCTCGTCTCGGGGGCCGCCAGCACTGCCTTGTTGTCCGAGTGGAACGCGTTCAGCCGCGCCTCGATGCTCGCCTCGAACGGAATGGAGGCCGATGCAGCCACCTCGGTCGGGTTCGCTGGAGACCCAGCGATGATCACGTACGTCGCATCCCAGAACCAAGTGGTGCTTTACCTCGTGAATTCAGGTGAACTGACCCTGCTCGACGACGTGGTCGCGATTCAAGTCGACGGTCTCCCGTCGCAGCTGGTGAGCATCGAAGGCTTCGATGCATCCACTGGCTCGTGGCAGTCCACCTTCACGTGGGCGCCGGGGAGTTTGGCGAAAGT
>JALRLN010000054.1 GCA_023254445.1 Candidatus Poseidoniaceae archaeon
GCCTTCCATGAGGCGCGCGAAGTCATAGGTGACCGTCTTCTGACCGATGGTGCGATCCATCGCGCCAATGACGGCATTGGCCGCTTCGGTCCAGCCCATGTAGCGCAGCATCATTTCGCCCGACAGGATGACCGAGCCCGGATTCACCTTGTCGAGGTTGGCGTACTTCGGTGCCGTGCCGTGCGTCGCCTCGAACACGGCGTGACCCGTGACGTAGTTGATGTTGGCGCCCGGCGCGATGCCGATGCCACCCACCTGGGCAGCGAGGGCATCGGACAGATAGTCGCCGTTGAGGTTCATCGTCGCGATCACGTCGAACTCGGCGGGCCGGGTGAGCACCTGCTGAAGGGCGATATCGGCGATGGCGTCCTGCACGAGGATCTTGTCGCCCGCATCGCCACCGCAGTCGTCCCAGCCGACGGCCACGTCGGAGAACTCCTCACGAACGAGGTCGTAGCCCCACTTTTGGAAGGCGCCCTCGGTGAACTTCATGATGTTGCCCTTGTGCACCCAATGAACCCGCTTGGCGTTCAGGCCTTCCACGTGAGTTCAGCGCGCAACGTCACGCACCACATCAACGCGGGTGCGGCGGTGACCTTCGCCCGTGTTCAGGTGGACGCGACCATCGTTGTCTCGCAAGACGCCATCGTTGAAGGCGAACAGGACGTCTACCGCGGTACCATTTCGGTCACCGCCGACGACACGGGCGCCGGCATCAGCGACGTGGCCTTCTCCTTGTACCTCGAGGACGCGAACGGCACGAAGCTGCTGCAGGACGGAAGCACGAGCGCGCTGCTGCGCCTCGTTGTGGCCACCGACGGCACGGGCAAGGCGGACTACGAATTCCGGCATGACCCGGCCTACGGCGACACGGACGTGTTCGGCCAACTCACGATGCTCGTCATCGTGGACGGTGGAACGGAGCGCCTGACCGAGGCTTCCCTCGATCGCTTCCGCACCGAGGCTGCGAGCGGTTTCACGCCCGAGTACACCTACATCGATGAGGCGTCCACGCGGGCCAAGACCCTCGTGAGCGTCGGCGCCCTGCTGCTCTTGGCGCTCGCGGCCACCGCTGTGGTCCTGCGCCGTCGGCAGCAGGCCTCGCTTGCGGCCGAGGCGGCCGAGGTCTTCGCGTACACCGCGGAACTGCTCGCCGCCGGTGACAGCGTCCGTGAAGCCATCTTCCAGTGCTACACCGACCTCTGTGGCGTGTTGCAGAAGCGTGAGTTCCTGCGCCGTGACTTCGAGACCGTTCGTGAATACGAGGCGGCCATCCGTCAGGCCCTGCCCGGCGTCAGCGAAGAAGCGCTGGTCGCGCTCGACAACGTGTTCGAGCAGGCCCGCTACGGTCGTGAAGAGATGGGCGAAGGCCATGCCCAAGCCGCGAAGGTCGCCGTTGAGCGGATGTCCACGGAAATCACGACCATCCAGAAGATCGTCCCGCGTGGCCTCTGAGCCGCGCGCTGACGTGGCGTGAGGTGGGCCGAGGGGCCGGCTGCCGCTGGTTCAGCGCTTCACCAGCGAACGACGAGGTGGCCGTCCACGAAGGTGTGGCGAACGGCGTCTGCCTGAGCGTTCAAGGGGAGGCTGCGCTCCAATGCAGGAGCGCCGTCCTGCTCGATTCGGAGGTTCAGGATGCTGCCGTGCTCGGCCTCGACCACCTCGGCGTGCACCTCCTCGGGACGCACCCCGGCCATCGGCAAGGTCAGGCCGTCCACGTCCATTCGGCCGTGCAGTTCCTCCATGACCCACGCCAGCCGGCGCTCAGGCTCGACCGAGGCGAGGTGGGTTTCCGGCAGCATGCCTGCGGTGACGAGGTGATGGAGGTGGGCGGTGCGCACCTCGTTGAGGTGGGTGGCCGTCTCGGCCATCGCCATGTGGAGCGCTTCCGGGGCGGCATCGAGGGGCATGGGCTCGCCCTGCTCCACCTCGTCGCTCATGCTCACCTGCTCCGCTCGACCCTTCATCAAGGTGTGGGGGGGCGGGAAACGCTCCGGTAGAAGCGCTCTGCGAGGCGACGAAGCCCATGAGGGTCGCTCGTCGGCAGCATGCGCAGGTCCTCAGGGAAGCAGGTGCGGTAGGCAGATTCCTCGCATCGCCGGTCCAGCAGGAGGACCACGGCGCGGTCGTCGATGCCTCGGATGGGTCGTCCCATGGCCTGCAGCACGCGGTTCACCGCGGGTTGGGTCATCGTGTACCGCCACGCCTTGTTCTTGCCGAAGCGTTCCGACACCCAGGCCTTGAGCCCGTCTTGGACAACCCCCGGCGGTGCGATGGGCAGGCCGATGCAGGCGACGGCGTCGAGCAGGCCGCCACGGTAATCGACGCCCTCCGCAAGGCGGGCGCCGAAGGTGCCGGCGAGCAGCACCTTGCGCCCGGCGTCGCGCTCACGCTCGAGGATGCCAAGCACCTCGTCCGACCGTGCTTTGTCCCAGTCGGAGGCTTCGACGATGGTGCGGTGGACCGGCCATGAGGCATCGCTGATCATCTCTTCCAGCATCGCATAGGAGGGTGCGAAAACCGCGACGTGGCCGGGTGCGGCCTGCACGAGGGCCCGCAGGTGCTCCTGAATGCGCTTCGTGTTCGACGGCGAGCGCATGCGGTACGTCGTCGTGACGTCCGTGGCGACCACCACGGGGCGACGCGCTGCCGCGAAGGGGGAGTCGTAAGCGCGCACGCGGGTGCGCTTCGGAGGGAGGGCCAGCAGGTCAGCGTACATCGCCGGCGGGTACAGCGTGCCGGACATCAGCACCGCGCCAGCGGACGAAGAGAGCACCGGCCCGCTGACGATGCCGGGGTCGAGCAGGTGCGAGGTGATGCGGCCGTCGCGTCCCTCCGGTGAGAAGCAGAAGAGGTGGCCCGCCGTGTCCGCGAAACGCAGCAGGTCATCGATGACCATGCCGAGGCGCTGCGCATCGGACTCGGCTTCCTGCGTCGCTTCAGGGTCCACCTCCACCTCCGCTTCGGCGAGGACGTCACGCAGCACCCTGAGCCGGTCCAATCGCTCCACGAAGGCGGCCCGCTTCGGGGCCTCGGTCAGCGTCGTCTGACCCGAGAGGCCGTCCACCTCGTCGCAGGCCGCGTGGACGAGGTTGAGGAGGTCCTGCGCGTCCACTTCCAGTTCTTTGGGCTCAAAGACGCCCTTTTCCCCGGCTCGTTTGCGGCGCACGGCGTCGTCGGCCGCGGCCGCCAAGCGAGCGTGCAGGTCGTTGAAGGCGGTCTGCGTCAGCGGCGCGAGGGCGTCGACGACCTCCATCGTCCAGCGGATCATGTCCACATGGGGTCCTTCGCCCCAGGCAGCCGCGTTCTTTTCCATGTGCTCCTCGAGGTCCGGCTTCGCGTTGCGAACCAGCAGGGGGGTGAGGCGGCGTTCCAGGCCGCTGCGGATGCGGTCGGGCAGGTTGTGTGCTTCGTCCACGACGATGAGGATCTGGTCCAGTTCAAGGCCGAGGGCGGAGAGGGTGCTGTCCCGCACGCCCTCGTTGAACAGGTGGTTGTAATCGGCCACGACGACGTCCGCCCGGGCCGCGGCTTCGCGTGCGGCGCGCCACGGGCAGGCGAGGGTCGGCGCCCCTCCCTCGCGGTGGTGGCGGGTCAGTTCGACGAGTTCCTCGACGTGAAGGGGGCCTTCGAGGATGCGGTTTGGAAGGCTCGGGGCTGGCGTGATGTAGGGTTTGCAAGACCGCTCCCTCCGAGCCGTGGCGCACATGAGGCTGAACACCGCCGCCCGCTCTTGTGCGAAGGGTTGGACGCACATGCCGGCCTGGCCGATCATGTCCACGAGGGTGACGTGCTGCTCGCGTGGGAGCCTCGCGTTGATGGAGCGGACCGTGTCAACGACGATGCGGTGCTGGCTTTGCCGGGACGTGAGGAACATCACGCAGCGTCGTCCTTCGGTCGTGCGGGCCACCGCGAGGGCGGCCGCGAGCGAGGCCGCCGTTTTCCCAATCCCTGTGGGTGCTGCGGCGATGAGGCAGCCTCGTTCCTGCAAGGCTTCGATGCCGTCGAGGATCATCTCGCGCTGCCCGGGCCGTGGCTCAGCATGGGCCAGCCATTGTCGGGCGAGGGCCTCGACCGACATGGTGAACAGCGCTTGTCGAGCGCTCAAAAGGCTTCGTCCACGCAAGCGTCACCGCCGCTCGGGTTGGGTGGTGCCGCGGCGTGGGGTCCGCGGCACGTAGGTCCCGCCGGCTCACGATGCCGGAGAGGGGGGGTCCCCCCCGCCGTCGCCGGGGGGGGTGGTTGTGGGTGGTTGTGGGGGTTGACCCGAGTGCGCGCGACGGGCGCGAATCCGCAAGGCAGCAAAACCGAAGGTGGCGGGTCGTCCACCTCCGGCGAAGGGTCGACCGTCACGATGGTTGGGGGCACCGTGGTGGTCGATCATTCCCATCCCCTCTGTCTGCTCTCACCCTGTGTGTTCACTGGTGCTCCTTGCTGGAATGTTCCTGGGCGCTGAGTTCCTCGTAGAGGTCGCCCATCTCGGTTCGCCGGGCCTTGGTGGCGGCCACGAAGTCGGCGATGTGCTGCTGGAGGGCCATCTGCGCCACGGCTTCGGGGGCCATGCCCGTGAACTTCCGCATCGCGCGGAGGTCCTGCTTGACGGACAGGCCGATGTCGATCGTGATACGGTCCATGTCGGGGTCCGTCGGGGCGTCGGACAGCAGGCGCTGGATGGCCAGGCGAATGACGTCCGAGCGGCTGCGCGTCCCGTCCAAGCCCACGCGCTCTTCGAGGCGCGCAATGTCGTCCTCCGAGAGTCGGAGGGACACGAGTTGGGTCGGCGCGGTCATGCTGCTCGAAGTTGAAGATGCAGGTGCGGTATATGAATGTATCACAAATGATGTTGTCTGTGATACGCCCGCCCGCAGCACCTCGTTCCTCGTCTCCGGAATGAAGGCTGCGCTCCGGTTCAGGAGGGTCCTCCTGCTCGACCGGAGGTTCAGGCTCCGCGGGCACGAAGGCATGATGAACGAGCGGCACCCCCTCTTCACCATGGACGGAAACACCCGCGCACGCTGGCTCTACCTTCAGGTCGCCGAAGCCGCCGTGGCGGACGCCATCGTGACCGACGACGAAGCGGCCATTCTGCACGTCATCGCCAGGGCCCTGTGGATCGATCCGTCCGATGCTTCGGAGTTGCTCAGCATCGCGCGAGGCGAGCTGCCCGACCCGTGGGAAGCCGAGGACGGTCCAGAACCGGTCCTCGAGATTGGCGACGCCACGGTCTACCAAGCGGCGCTCATCGCCGCCTTGGACGACGAAGTCATCACGGAAGACGAGTGGGCGATGATCGACGTCTTCCGCTCGTTGCTCGGGCTGCAGCCAGAGGACCATGCCCTCATTGAAGAAGCGATCCGCTCGATGGCCGAGGTGGACGAGCACGGCGCCCGGCGCCTCGAGCGCCTCGAAGCCTACCTCGTGGCGCATCCCCTCCGGTGAGGTTTGACGGCCCGTGGAGGGGTCGTCCTTCCGTGCCAAAATTTCAATGAGGTCGCACCCTGAAGTTACGGCGACGTGCATCGGTTTTTCCGGCCAATGAGGGACAACGGTTAGAAACGGTCCGAGGGTCGGCTTGCCCAACCACACAGGTGAGCCCATGAGCATCGTCCACGAGGTCTTCGAATCCGTCAAGCGCCGCGACCCCGACCAGCCTGAGTTCCATCAGGCGGTCTGGGAAGTGTTGGAAAGCCTGGAACCGGTGCTTGCGAAGCACCCCCACTACGCCGACGTGGTCAAGCGCATCGTCGAGCCCGAGCGGCTCATCCACTTCCGCGTCCCCTGGGTCGACGACAGCGGTGCGATGCACGTCAACCGCGGCTTCCGCATCCAGTTCAACGGCGCCATCGGCCCCTACAAGGGTGGCCTGCGCTTCCACCCCTCGGTCAACGCGTCCATCCTGAAGTTCCTCGCCTTCGAGCAGGTCTTCAAGAACAGCCTGACCGGCCTTGCGATGGGCGGCGGCAAGGGTGGCTCGGACTTCGACCCCAAGGGCAAGTCCGACGCCGAAGTCATGCGCTTCTGCCAGTCCTTCATGATGGAATTGTGGCGTCACATCGGCCACAACCTCGACGTGCCGGCCGGTGACATCGGCGTCGGTGGCCGTGAGATCGGCTACATGTTCGGCATGTACCGCAAGCTCCGCAACGACCACGAGTCCGGCGTCCTGACCGGCAAGGGCCTCGACTACGGTGGCTCGCTCATCCGCCCCGAGGCGACCGGCTACGGCTGCGTCTACTTCGCCCGCGAGATGCTCGCCACCAAGGGCAAGTCCTTCGACGGCGCCACGGTCGCCATCTCCGGTTCCGGCAACGTCGCGCAGTTTGCAGCGGAGAAGGTGCTCGACCTCGGCGGCAAGCCCGTGACAATGTCCGACTCCTCCGGTTGGATCCACGTCCCCGGCGGCATCGACCGCGCCATGCTCGCCTCCATCATGGACCTGAAGAACAACCGCCGAGGTCGCCTCTCCGAGATGGCCAGCATGGACGGCGTGACCTACACCGCGGCCCAGCCCGAGCCCTCGCTCAACGGCCTGTGGGGCGTGAACGTCGACGTTGCGCTGCCCTGCGCCACCCAGAACGAACTCAACGGTGAGGAAGCGGCGATGCTGGTTGCGAACCAGGTCATCGCGGTGGCCGAAGGCGCGAACATGCCCTGTACGCCCGAAGCCGTGACCGCCTTCCAGAACGCTGGCGTGCTCTTCGCGCCCGGCAAGGCGAGCAACGCTGGTGGCGTCGCGACCTCGGGCCTCGAGATGTCGCAGAACTCCCTCCGCCTCTCGTGGACCCGTGAGGAAGTGGACGAGCGCCTCGAGACCATCATGGTGAACATCCACAAGAACGCGGCCGCGGCCGCCAAGGAATACGGCCGCGAAGGCGACTACGTGTTCGGTGCGAACGTCGCCGGCTTCCGCAAGGTCGCCGATGCGATGATCGCGCAGGGCATCGTCTGAGCCCCGAACGCTGAAGCCCAGCGTGGCCTCGCCACGCCATGGGCGAGCGCAAGGTGCAGGACGGCGAGTCCATCGACGCGTGGATCCTCCGAGCCCCCACGGACCTCCAGCCCGTGCTTCACGGCCTTCGCGAGCGGGTGCTCGCCTCCGCTCCCGGCATGGTCGAATCGGTCAAGTGGCGCCATCCGTACTACAGCCTCAACGGCGAAGGGCTCTTCTCGCTGATGTGGTTCACGGCGCACGTCAACCTCGAAGTCTGGCACGGCGCGCACCTTGGAGGGCCCGACCTGCTCCAAGGAAGCGGCAAGCACGCTCGTCACGTGAAGGTCCATGCCAATGGGCAGCCGCCGTGGTCGGCCATCGAGGCCATCCTCGCCGCTGCCTGCGAGCGGGCTGCGGCTTCGGGGGAAGCATGAGAAGGGGCCTTGTCCATCCACAGGCGTGGTCGAAACGGAAGCCCTGCTGACGGTTCTCGCCGTCCTCGCGCTTGGCCTCGTCACCCCCGGTCCGAACAACGTCACCTGCGTGGTGCACGCCGGTGTCCACGGCCGCCGCGCAAACGTGCGGCTCATCGCCGGCATGGCGGTCGGCTTCGTCGTCGTCCACCTCGTCTGTGGCCTGCTCGTGGAGCAGGTGGACGAGGATGGGGCGTTCTGGGGCTTTCTGCACTGGTTTGGTCTTCTGTTCTTGGCGCTCATCGCGGTCCGCTTGTTCACCTTGACCCCTGCAGACGTGCGCGCAGCGATGGACGGGCAGGGACTCGATGCGCTGGTGCGGCTGCGCGACGGTGGCGTGCCCCGGCTTGGCTTCACCACCGGCGTGCTGATGCAGTTCGTGAACGGGAAGGAATGGGCGCTGGTCCTCACGGTCATGCGCCTCGCCCTGGAGGGCTTCGGAGGCGGCCTGCTTGGCATCGCGTTCATCGCGGCCGTCACCACGAGCGGTGGGCTCATCGCGATGTCCCTCTGGACGTTTGGTGGGGGGCGATTGACCGGGGTGCTGCGTCGTGACACGGCCGGCCGTAGGGTTTTCGTGGGGCTCGGGCTGCTCGTTGTGCTGCTGCTCCTCGCCTTGGGTCTGCGCGGGCCGTGATCATTGGTCGAAGGACAGCAGGTGTTGCACCACGTCCGATTCCGCACGCTGCAGGTGTTCGGCGACCGTCGCCTGCTTCACACCGAGGCGTTCGGCGATGTCGCGCTGGGTGCAGGACCGTGGGGTGGCGTAGTACCCCATCTCGTACGCCGTGCGAAGCACTTCGAGCCGTCGAGGCGAAAGTTCCGGAGCCGTGATGTGGCCGGTGTGCGGCATCATTCGGGAGATGCGCATCGCGAGGTTTCCGGGCACCAGGTCGGCGAAGGCGCGTCGGTACTCGCGCACCGCGTCCGTTGTTCCAGCGACCGTGAGGTGCAGGCCATGCTTTGCATCAAGGTAGGTCGGCGTGCTGAGCCAGCACCCTTCGCCCACCGTGAACAGGCGCATGACGGGTCCGGTGAACCGGACCGTCGCGATCGCCACGCCTCCTTGCCTTGCGTGGACGTGGCGGACCTCGGCGGCGCTTTCGGGCGCGAGGTCGTCGAGGTTCGCTCCTGACGCGAGCGTGAGGCGAACCATGAGGTCCAACCCGTGGTCCAACCGCTCCAGCGAACTCAGCAGTTCGACGTGGTCGAACACCTCAAGAAGCGCCGCACCGGGCAGGCTAGACCCCTGCACGGTATC
>JALRLN010000055.1 GCA_023254445.1 Candidatus Poseidoniaceae archaeon
GGCAACGGAGTTGACGTTGGAACCCACGAACGCGATGTTGGGTTTGATTCGGCCCTCTTCGGTGGGACCTTGGCTGCTGTAGATGGCGATGCTTGTGTCCTTGTCCAGGGCTCCGACGGTGATGGCGTCCTCGGCCGAACCAGGGGTCCCGATTTGGGCCGACACGGCGTTGTTTCCTGCAGCAATCAGCATCGTCACCCCGGCACGGACCATCTCGTTCGACATGCGGTTCACGCTGTCTTCCTCGGACGAGGTCCATTCGATGGCACCCGGCCCACCGAGGCTCATCGACGCTGCTCGGATGTTGAATTCGTAGCGATGGTCCACGGTCCACTGCATGCCCGCCATCACCGTGGCGAAGGAACCCGAACCGCCCGCGTCGAGGACCTTGACGCCAATGAGGAAGGCCTGTGGCGCCTGACCGGGGTGCTCGTAGGTGGGCGCTCCTGTACCTGCGATGGTACCAGCGCAGTGCGAGCCGTGGCCTTGGTCGTCGTACGGGAAGACCTCGGTGCCGTTTGTTTTCCCTGGTTCGTTCACTGCGTCGTAGAAGGCGATCACCTTCGGATCGTCCGTGGCCGGGTCGTCGTCGAGGTCGTCGAGGCCAACGTGGCTCCCGTCGATGCCGGTATCAATCACGGCAACACCAACGCCTGCACCGTCATAGCCCGTCGCATCATGGGCGAGGTCCACTTCGTGGATCACCGTGGCGTCCCCGTTCTGCACCTCAAGCAGGCCGTCCAATTCGAGCATCACAACACCAGGGAGGGTGGTGGTTTCGAGAATCATGCCGTGCGGGATCCGTCCCGCCAGGGCGTCAATGAGCGGGAGTTCCCACTGGTGCACGTATCCAACTTCACGCTCGAGCATGGCAATGTCCTCCGCCCCGGGCGTGTGGTCAAAATCCACGATGATTGGGAGGGTGCCGTCGTCGTCAAGGAACAACGGATGGTCGTGGAACCGTTCAATCATGTCACCGATGCCGTTGCCGTCACGGTCCACGGTCGTCTCGACCCACCATCCTTCGTCCGTGGGAACATCCGTGACGTCCAATGGAACGGCGGCCACCGCGAGCGGGAGCAGCATCAGGGACATGACGGCCATGCAGGTGGCCGAACGGAACGCTTCACTGCGGGTCATGCTGCGCCATCGGCGCGTGCCGCTTGAATCCATCGTCAGGGCGCACCTGCGACGGCACCCGGGCCGTCAGGGCCTGAAGCCCGGGGGTGACGTCCATGGTCGGTGCGGCGGCGACCCCCCAGTACGTCTCTCGCGCTTCCTGGTTGGCCGCCATGCACGCCTCCACATCTCCGGGTCGGTCTGGCAAGGGCGCGCTTCCGTCAAGGTGCCCGATCATGACCTCAAGGTTGGACATGTTGACCACGCCCCACCCCACTTGCGTGCACGGCGCCACGGGAGAAATCGGAAGGGTGCCCGAAAGCGGGTCCCATGTGGACGCGCTCGGGTACCATCCTGAACGGTTGAGTGCGTCGCGAAGCGCGGCGTTGTCGACCGTGAAGGGCGCACCGCCCATGGAGCCGTTGACGAGCCAGCCGCCCCGCTCCTGACCTGCACCTGCTCCCTCGTCGCCGGCCATCTCCCGAAGGTGGACGAGCACGGAGGAGAGGATGCCGGCGGTCTTTGGCGTGGCGAAGGAGGTCCCGGACGTGTCGTGGTACCCGGAAATGTCCTGATGGTTCGGCAGGTTCTGCGTCCAGTCGGCCGCAATGTCGGGGTAGGAGCCGCTCATCGTTTCCTTCTGCTCGTCGTCGCCTTCAGCGTACCCCGCGATGCCAATCGACCATGGTGGGCCCGCCGTGGCGTCTTGGACGGCGGGGCTTGGTGAATTGTCAGCAGCACCGGTGTGGACCTTCCCGTGCTCCACCACCGCAACGCGGGTGGCGTCTTCGATGCCGGGAAAAGGAAGCGAGCCAATTGCACCGAAGGAGGTCGTGATGACGTCAACCAGGGGTTGCTCGGCGGCGGAAAGCACCGCGGTGGTGCTGAACCCTTCCACGAAGTAAATCACCGCTTCCGGGTTGGCGTTGACCACCGCGCCTGTGACCGCCGTTCCGTGGCCATCCGACGGGTCATCAAGGATTGGCGTGCCGTCGCCTTCCGACCAATCGGGGGAGGTCCCAATGATGCGCGTTCCTCGGAAATGCACGATGTCGCTGGCACCGATCAGGTCCCAACATGCTGCGCGGTCTGCATTCAACCTTGCTTCGTAATCCCCATCGTCCGACAGGTCGCACACAAGCGTAACGCCGAAGGCGTCGAGCATCCAGTCTGGCAGGACTTCGTCGCTGATGAAGTGCTCATGGTAGACGTTGATCCCGGTGTCGATTGGAGCCACGACGGTGAAAGGACGCCACGAGGCAAGCGTTGTCCCGCTCACATCCACGTCGGAGGGCGCGGTGGAACCGTCGATGGCCCAGGCGAGGCCGATGGTAAGGCTGGAAACAACGAGGGTGGCCATGAGCACGGACCCCATCTTTCCGATGCTGGACAGCATGGCCTCTTCCTCCACGGGCCGAGGGTGGACACGCGTGGCATGAACCCTGCGCCCTTATGGAGCGACGGCGGAAGCGTGACGCATGGACGCGGACAAGGCCGTGCGCATGGTGTGGATCGACCTGGAAATGACGGGGCTGGATCTGGCGGAGGACAGCATCATCGAAATCGCGACCTTGGTGACCGATGGGGACCTGAACATCGTGGCGGAAGGGCCGAACCTCGCGGTGTCCGTGTCCGAGGACAAGATTGCTGGCATGGACGAATGGAACACAACACACCACCACGCGAGCGGCCTGGTCGACCGGATTCGACGCGAGGGCGTGACCGTTCAAGAGGCGGAAGAACGCACCTTGGCCTTCCTTCGCGACCACGTCGATGAGGGCACGGCGCCTCTATGTGGCAACTCCGTGTGGAACGACAAGCGGTTTCTCGAGAAGGAAATGCCCTCCCTTGTGACGTTCCTGCACTACCGCATGGTGGACGTGTCCACCGTGAAGGAACTCGCTCGTCGCTGGTACCCTGAGGAGCCCATCTTCCCGAAGCAGGGGGCTCACCTCGCGCTGGACGACATCCGTGAATCGGTCGCCGAACTCCGTCACTGGAGAACGCGCATTTTCAGGTGAACTCACGCGCCGTTTCGCCACGTAGCGGAGCCAGCAACCGTGCCTGATCGGGCTGCGATGATGGACGCCACGACCGCCACAGCGATTTCTTCGGGCGATTGCGCACCGATGTTGATTCCAATTGGGCACGCCACCGCATCCACAGCGTCCTCTGGCAGCCCTCCTGACACTGCTCCATCACGGAACGAGGCCCATTTTGCTCGGGACCCGATGCACCCAAGGCGAGGGGCTGCGCCTTCGCCAGGTCGCTGACCTGCCTCCACCATCAGCCCGAGCAAGCCGTGAAGGCGCGCGCGGTCTTCGGCGTGGTCATGGCCGAGCAGCAGGATGTCGCTGAACCTGCCAAGCGAGTGGGCCGATTCTGAATCGATGAAGGCGGCCACGGCGCCGACGTGCCGTTCAACCGCGTGCGGGTGGTGCTCTGGTCCCGCAAAGGCCGCCCGCGTGTCCTGAACGGAGGTCCGCCAACCAAGCCGGTGAGCAAGGTCGGCGATGGCACCAGCGCAATGCCCGCCGCCCATGAGCAGCAAGTGGGGCACCGCCTCAAACACCTCGACCGTCACCGTGACCTTCCCTCCGCACAACGAATCAAGGGGCTGAACCTCAAAGCCCTTCGCGCCGGGGGTCAACCCGAACGTCAGCACCTTCCCTTCGGGGCGTCGGGGGGCGTGGAGGAGGTCACGCATCGTCGCCTTCACGCGCTCTTCGAGTCCCGCTCCGCCCACGGTCCCGCGCCACACCTCGGTACCGTCGATGCAACGCAAGGCCATGCGCGCGCCGGGCTTTCCGGGAACGGATCCGGTTTTGGAAAGGACGGAGGCCACGACGGCGCGCGAGCCAGCCTCGGCGCCGTCGAGCGCCCAACGCAGCACCTCGAGGCCCACACCGTGACGAAGCGGTCGTCCGTCAAGGCCCTTCCCCATCCCTCAGCCACGCTTCAAGGTGGACAAGGTGAGCGAGGTCTTCGGGACGATCCAGGTTCAGATGGAGGAAGGGGGCATCCACCTCAACCTGCACCCGGGCGCCCGTCAGGTCGCGTAGCGGGGTGGAGCGGTCCGCCCGGAGGACACGCCGGACGACGTCGCCTCGAAGCAAGAGGGGGTGCCCGCCGCGACCCCCGGTGGCCGGGACGACCGCGTTCCCGGGACGAGCCAAAAGCGCGTGAACAACAGCCTCGTTCCAACCTGGCCGGTCTACCGGACAGACGAGCACCTCAAGCGGCACGTCAACGAAAGCAGCCAGGCCGACCTGAAGGCTCCCGGTTCGGCCTGCCTCTGGCTCAGGGTTCTGAACCAAAACGCAGGGCAGCCCCTCCGTGCCGAGGTTGACATCCTCGCGACCGACGACCACGACCTGCAATCCAATTCGATGCAAGCGCTGGACCTGAAGGGCAAGGTTGCTGTGCCCAGCCACTGGAACGAGGGCCTTTGGTCGCCCGAGCCGTTGGCTCGCTCCTGCTGCGAGCACCACGGCCACTGGTGCAGCCGAACCTTCGACCATGCCCGTCAGGGGGTGGCCTTCGTCATGACCGCATCGGTTACGCCGCGTTCATAGCCGGTCGCAGGTGCTTCAGGGCATGACCGCCTCGCCCTCACCGCTTCGCTCGCCTTATCTTGCATGGGACGCCCGCTGGCCTGCTGATTTCCAGAACGCGATGCACCAGATGGACGTGCTGTTGGTGACCTCAGCTGCAGCGAGCGCCCTCCCGCTGAACCCCGAACTGCATCCTTGGTTGCAGGGTACGCCGCACGTGGCCTTGCTGCTGGTGCGCGGGGCCTCGGGTCGGTACTACCGCGTCGCTGTGTATGCCGAGCCGACCGTTCCAGCACAGCACGCCGTCGTTGTGGACGGTGCGACACGTCACACAGACATCATGGAAGGTTGGTCACCTCACATCGTGGACATCGAGGTCTCGCTCGACGAACAGCAGGCACCGCTCCCGACCAAGGTCGTACGGTTGGTCGAGCGGCTGATGGACGACCGAATGATGGCGATGCGGGAGCCGAACATCGCGCAGTTCATCGCGGCCTCCCGGGATCAGTTGCCCCGAATCGTCTCCTTCACGAACGACGGGCCTGAACGCGTTGAAGGCTGACAACGCACGTGCGTCCGCCTTCAAGAGGGGTCGTCCCGGGTTGACCCGCATGTCGTCCGCGTGCCTCAACGTGAATCCTCAATGGAGTCCCCCCGTCCAGAAGTCCATGCGTTTGCTGGCCGGGGTCATCGACGGGAACGAACGTATCGAAGCCCTGCCCATCCACGCGCCCCGTGGCGGAGCCCTCCTGATCGTGAAGGGGACCTCTGGCCGTCTGTACCGCATCGCCGTGACCGATGCAACCGGGACAGCGGAAGACGTGAGCATCGTCGTGAGCGGTGCAACGCGGCGAACCGATATTGTTGGGCGGGGTGGCGTCGACGGCCGGCCCGTCGCGAACCTCTGCCTCCACACCGAGGCGGACCACCTCCCGCTGGGGGACCGCGTCGTCGCGCTCGCCATGTCGCTGGCCGACGACCGTGAAACGGCGATGCGGATCCCCCTTGTGGCCCAATTCATTGCTGCCAGCCGTGAGATGCTGGTGGACATCGGCTTGTTCACGGACCATGGACCGATGCCCGCGGACCCCTTCATGGAGCCCCCGTTCGACCTCTATGAAGAGGAGCCAGAGGATGCATGGGAGGACGAAGCCCTTCACGACGCCTACGAGCAGTTCATGCATGAAGCGCCTCAGGACGAGGAAGAGATGCTCTACCTTGAGGAAGAGGCTGCGCAGATGCGAGAACAGGAAGCGTTGCATGCTCACCTCGCATCCTTGTTCGGAGAAACAACGACGGTCATCCATGAGGTCGAAGACATCGTCGCCGAACCTGCACGGCCGCTCCATGATGCGCGGGACGCCATCGAAGAGGCTGCATGCATGATGCAGGACGCCTGCGAGCGCCTCGTGCTGGCCATCCAGCGGATGCGGGAAGCGTTCAGGAACGCGTGATTTCACGCCCGATGATCATCCGCTGCACTTGGCTGCTTCCCTCGTAGATTTGCATCACCTTTGCGGCGCGCATCAGGCGGGCCACAGGGTACTCCTCAGAGTAGCCGTATCCGCCGTACACCTGCACCGCGTCCGTCGCGACCTCCATCGCGGTATCCGCGGCAAAACGCTTGGCGTGCGCGGCCGATTCGGTGTTTCGAAGTCCAGCATCCGCTTCGAAAGCCGAGCGCCACGTCAGCAGCCGCGCCGCTTCGATCTTGGTCTTCATGTCCGCCAGCATGAACTGAATGGCCTGATGATGATGCAGCGGCTTGCCGAAGCTGTGCCGCTCACCGGCGTAGCCCAACGCGTGCTCAAAGGCTGCCCTGGCCAACCCAGTGGCGTGGGCGGCGATGTTCGGGCGTGAAAGATCGAAGGCCTGCATGGCGTTCATCCAGCCGCCTGATTCCGATTCACCGACGAGGTGGGCCGCGGGGACGCGGACGTTGTCGAAGGTGATGGCCCGGGTATCGCTGCACCGCTGCCCCATGTTGGTTTCCTTCTTGCCAAGGCTGAGCCCTTCACGGTCGGATTCGACGATGAATCCCGACATGCCCCGGTACCCTGCGTCCGGGTCCGTCTTGGCGAGCACGAAGAAGAAATCAGCGTAGCCTGCACCGGTGATCCACATCTTGGAACCGTTGATGACGTACTCATCGCCGTCCTTTCGAGCCGTGGTCGTGATGGCCGCGACGTCCGAACCAGCCCCGGGCTCGGTGACCGCGTACGAAGCCAGTGCTCCGTCTTCTGCGATGCGACGAAGCCACACCTGTTTCTGTGCCTCGGTGGCGCCGGTGATCAGCGGAGCCGTCGCCAACGCTGTGGCGTAGGCCGCCGTTGCGAAACCGGGGTCACCCCACGCCAATTCCTCGTTGACGAGCACCTCTTCCATGCAGCCAAGGCCCGGGCCTCCGTAGGCCTCAGGGATGTGGAGGTTGAGCAACCCCATCTCGTGAGCGGCACGGATGGTGTCGATTGGGTACACTTCGTTCATGTCCCAATGCTCAGCGTGAGGACGGACCTCATCTGTGGCGAATTCATGGGCGAGGTCACGAAGCATCTCCTGCATTTCGTCCAACTTCAGGTCGACCATGCCCGGTGGGGCGGCCACCACGCCTTCAATCCTCGTCGCTCACGAGGCCAAGATGAGGCCCTGTCGCTGCGCCAACAACAAGCCCAAGAACACCACGTACAACGAAATGAGCACCAGCCCCTCGCGACGCCGGAATTGGTAGTTCGTTCTCATGAAGAGAAGCGCGGTGAGGCTTCCAACGATGGTGGCTGGAATGATCAGTCCCGCCGTGATGGTCCAGCCGTCTGAGGTCATGGCCAAGGGGTGAACGAGGGCTGCAATGCCAACCGACAGGGTAGGGTCCGTGATGTTGGAACCGACCAGGGTCCCGATGGCCACACCCTCGCTTTTCTTGGCGGAGAGGAGGGCGATGGTCAACTCCGGCAGCGACGTGCCGATCCCGGAGATCGTCGTCCCGATGACGGCCTCCGACACGCTGAGCCGTTCTGCGACCTGCACAGCAAGGTCCACGAGGTGATGCGCAGCAAAGAGCGCGAACGACAAGCCGAGAACAACCATCACGATGGCCGCACCCGTTGTCCAGAGGGAATTCGATTCCCCTGCTTCAGGCTCGAGCCCCTGTTCCCGCGCGTCCGCTTGAATTTCTTCGCGGTGACGAACCAACCAAACAACGTACCAGATGTACGCCCCAACGAGGATTGCACCCTCAAACCGTGTGAGCGTGTGTCCCGTCCACACGAGGAGGGCCAAGCCGAGGCTCGCAGCGAGCATCAGCACGCCGTCCCGCTTGAGCCACGACGGACCGACCCGCACCGGCCGCGTCATTGCGACGATGCCGAGGATCAGCGTGATTTGGACAAGGACGGAGCCGAAAATGGAGCCCACGGCGAGGTCCGCAACCTCTGGATGGTCCGGTGAGATATCGTAGGCAGCGGACGCCGTGACAAGGATCTCCGGCAAGGACGTCCCAATCGATACGACCGTGAGTCCAATGACAACCTCGGCTACACCGGCACGCTTCGCCAAAGATTGCGCCCCTGCGATGAAGAACTCAGCCGAGGACACCAACAGACCAATGGCCAGCACCAGGAGGACAGCGATGCCCCACATCGGGGGGCGAACCTCTTGGCTCAGCAGGCCCTCCAACACGAGCAATCCCATGAACAGGGAGGCGGTGATGACGAAGGCATTGTACGACAGCAAGCGGGGCAGACCGTGCACCTGCAGAGGCTCCGCCATGAAGGGGTGTGAGCACTTCTGTTCATCAGCGTTCAGGCTAAGCCGTGCCTACGTTCGAAGGTCCTCGGTGAGCACCCGAAGCACCGCGAGCACGTGGTCAAGGGAAGGGATGGTGTGGTTTTCCAGCGGCGGCGCGAACGGA
>JALRLN010000056.1:0-252 GCA_023254445.1 Candidatus Poseidoniaceae archaeon
CAAGGTCATTCGAGACCGTGATGTGTTCGAGGCCATGGAAGATTTTGGCCGGTACCGCGATGTGGACGGTGACGGCATCCCCTACCGAACCCTCCCCGGCAGCGGCATGGCACCGATCCTGTACCGTGGAACGGGCCACGACCCGTCGGGCAAGTATTCGGAGAAGTCGCACATTTACCTCGACCTGATGGAGCGCCTGCGCCGGAAGATCGACGGCGCCCGACCTCACCTCCCCGCGCCGATCCTGCGGGA
>JALRLN010000056.1:262-6810 GCA_023254445.1 Candidatus Poseidoniaceae archaeon
ACTTCGGCAGCATGGAGAACACGATCCAAGAAATCGACGACATCATTGAGGCTGGAGGACGAAAGGTCTCGCAGTGCCGCGTCCGAAGCCTGCCGCTTCATCCGGAAGTGGAGGCGTTCTGCGCTCGCCACAAAACGGTCATCGTGCTGGAGATCAACCGCGACGGGCAACTTTGGGGCATCATGCGTCGGGAACTGCCCAACCACCTTGTCGACCGGGTCAATTCGGTGGCCTACTCCGACGGCATGCCTCCGCGCGCCTCCGTCTATGCGGAGAAAATCCTCGAGACCATTGAGGAGGTGGAAGCATGAGCGACGCCCCCCGAGCCAACCGTGTGGTCAAACTCAACGTCATCGACCAGCCGCTTGACGCCTACAAAGGTGGGCCCTCCTCCCTCTGTCCGGGGTGCGGCCACGACCAGATTTCCTCCGTCATCATCAGCGCGGCGTGGGAGAACGGGGTCGAGCCCCATACGATCGCCAAGATGTCGGGCATCGGCTGCTCCTCAAAGACGCCCGCCTACTACCTCGGCCAATCCCACGGCTTCAACACCGTCCACGGTCGCATGCCATCGGTCACCACAGGCGCGGCCGCCGTCAACCGTGACATGCTGTACCTCGGCGTCTCCGGAGACGGCGACAGCGCCTCGATTGGAATCGGCCAGCTCATCCACGCCATCCGTCGCAACCTCGACATGGTCTACATCGTGGAGAACAACGGCGTCTATGGCCTGACCAAGGGCCAATATTCCGCCACCGCCGAGGTCGGCTCCAAGAAAAAGAAGGGCAAGGCGAACGAACAGTCGCCCATCGACCTCTGCGCCTTGGCGATCAACCTCGGTTGCACCTTTGTTGCTCGCTCGTTTTCGGGATCCAAGAAGCAACTGAACGCGCTGCTGAAGGCCGCAATGTCCCATCGAGGGTTTGCGCTGATCGACGTGATCTCACCCTGTGTGACCTTCAACAACAACGACGAGTCCTACCGCTCGTACGGCTACGTCAAGGAAAACGAGGTGACCCTGCACATGGCCGATTACATTCCGCAACGGTTGCCCATGGAGGAAGTTGAGGTCCCCGAAGGCCATTACCGCGACATCACCCTCCATGACGGCTCTGTCATCCGCCTGGAAACCATCGATGCTGAGCACGACCCCTCGGACGCGGTGGCCGCGCTCGCAGCGCTTCACAACGCCGCCGGCGACAACCACCACGTCACCGGCCTGCTCTACTTCGATGCAGACACGCCTCACATGCACGACAACCTCGGCTTGCCCGAGCAGTCCCTCATCGACCTGCCACCGGAAGCGCTGCGGCCCTCGGAAGCGGCCCTTGAGGCCGTGGTGGCTCGCTTCCGTGGTGCGTGAGCACCGGAAGCGTTGAAGACGAGCGGACCCAACTGTTTCTTCATGCTGGTTGAGGTTGGCGTCGCCGCAGCGCTCCTCGGTGGAGGGGCGTGGTGGGCACTTCGGGCCCGACGTCGACACGAGCACGACCTCCTCGACGCCATGCGGGCCAGGAAGTACGGCTTTGGTCGGCTCGCTCCGCTGCGGGGGATGGACGACGACCTCCCTACGGTCGGCCTCGGGCTGGCCATGCTTGGACCGCTGTTCGCCGACCTCGACGAGGCCCGACAGCAGGAACGGCTGGACCGGGAGGCCCGCCGGCGGCTGGAGGCGCTGGAACTTCGCCTGAACCCACCACACCTTGAGGCCGAAGACCCCGAAACGCCTGACGTGCCTCATGCGCCTGACCTTGACGCTCTTGTCGCCATCGCCCTCAAGGAGCGAAGCCACCACATCACCGAGGTCAACGAAGGGATGGAGCGACATGCACGCGGCGCCGTGTTCGAAGAGAACGTTGGCCTGGGGATCCGCGTCGAAGAGGTGGACGTCGAGGACACCACCATCGAGGACCGGGTCGCCCGCGAAGGTGGCGCGGCAGGTCAAGTGCAGATCAGCCTTGCATGGGAGGACCGCAACGACCTCGACCTGCACGTGTACGCCCCGAGCGGAGAGCGGATTTACTTCAACAACCGGAAAAGCGCCTGTGGTGGCGTGCTCGACGTGGACATGAACGCACAACCGACGTCCTCCACGCCTGTGGAAAACGTCGTCTGGGCCAAGGATGCGCCATCTGGAACCTACCGCGTTGGCGTCCATTTCTACCGCCACCATCGGCGACGGGGGACGAACACCACGAGCGACTACACCCTGCGAACCACGGTGTTTGGCGAAGTGGCGCAGTTCTCGGGGACCCTCAAGCACGGCGATCCGATGCAGTTGGTGACCTCGTTCACCCTGCCGGACGTCGAAGAAGAATGAGAGGTAGTCCCTCTCGGATTCGAACCGAGGTCAGCGGGACCAGAACCCGCTATGATGGACCGCTACACTAAGGGACTGTGTGCGCTTCACGGGGAGCCGCGGTTCCCATTTGAAGGCAGCGGTTCAGTCCCTTGCCTACGGGCTCCCGCTGGTGCTGACATCGACCAGTCGGAACAGCAGCTTGCTCACCCATGAGAGCATCATCACGGCGAGAAAGGTCGCGATGCCCCACTTCGCCCATGGCCGGGACGGCTTCGGCTCGGGCCACGGGTCGATGCCCATGGCCTCCGCGTCCGCCACGATGGCCGCCAGTTCGGCAAGCTCGTCTTCGACCGTGGCGTGCTTCGCCATGCCTGCCGGAACCCGCCCGCGCATTCAAGGCTAAGCCTGAGGCAAGGCTTCAACCACCGCTCGCCCAAGGTCAAGGCATGAGCGAGGTCCCGACCGGTGTGCGCCTTGGCGCCGTCCAGCGCCCGCCGCCTCGACCAACCGTCACCGTGACGCTGACCCGCGACGGGCCGGAGGGTTTGGAGGTGCTTCTCGGGCTCCGATCCCCGACGATGCGCGCCTTTCCTGACACGTGGGCCTTCCCCGGCGGAGGCGTGTCCCGACGGGACGGCGAGGGCATGGCCGCCGCAGGCCTTCCACAGCACGAGGACGGCGATGACCTCGCACGCTTTGCGGCGTGCCGGGAAATGGCGGAAGAACTGGGTTGGTGGTGGGACGGGCACGCGCTTCAGGCCGTCCCCGCCGACCTGCGGCAGCGCCTGCTCAATGAGCGGGACGCATGGAACACGTTGGTTCCAGAAGCCCTCAACGTCGATCCAACCGGCCTTCACGTCATCAGCCGCCGGACCACCCCCCCGTTTGGCCCAATGCAGTTCGAGAACACCTTCCTCCACCTCCACCTCGGTGACGCGGCCTTGACCCCGCCGCTTGACCTCGAACCTCAAACCGAATTCGAAACCATGGCATGGAACACGGTGGACGACCATTTGGACGCTTGGCGCAACCACGAACGCCGCATTGCACCACCCGTCGCGTCCTTGCTGATGCACCTCGAAGGACTCCTTGAGGAACACAACGGTGACGGGAGCGCGGCCATGGCCACGCTGGCGCAGCGGAAACCAGGCCGCGAAGCCATCCACTTTGCCCACGGGGTGCAGGTGCATCCGGTCCCCACCGCGACCCTGCCCCCGGCCGACCACACCAACGCGTACCTCATTGGGCCTGTGGGAGGACCGACCGTCATCGTCGACCCTGCCGTTCGCAACCGCGAGGACATGGAGGTGTTGGCCGACGTGATGGACCGACGAGGGGGCCACGTGATCGCCGTGCTGTTCACGCACGGGCACGGTGACCACCTCGGCGACGAAGGCCTGCTTCGGGAGGCCTTCGACGCACCCGTGTGGGGGCATCGGTTGGGCGGGATGCGAGTGGACAGAGCGCTCGACGACGGCGAGGTGATCGACCTTGATGGCGACCGATGGACCGTGCTGCACACCCCAGGGCATCATCCTGGGCACCTCTGCCTGTTCGGACCGGCTGGACTTGTCGCTGGCGACATGGTGGCGGGGGTCGGCACCATCCTCATCCCTTCGACCGAGGGCGACATGCACGCGTACCTCGAGCAACTCGAACGTCTCAAGGCGCTTCAACCGCACCTGATCTTCCCCTCGCATGGCCCGGTCATCACCACGCCCGAGGCGGTGCTGACCCAGTACCTGACCCACCGGCGCGCTCGGCACGGGCGCGTCCTCGAGGCCGTTCGTGCTGGCCATCATGCCATCCTCGACATCGCGGCATACGCCTATGCCGACTCCCCCGAGGCCCACCCCGGTTTGGCTCAGGACCAAACCCGCTCCCACCTGTTGGGCCTCGTTGCAGAAGGGAAGGTCGTCGAGCAGGATGGCGAATGGTGCCTGCCCTAACGGTCAGGTTGAAACCGTCGACCCTCGGCTCAACACCATGCGCAACCGGGCCACTACGCTGCTCATCCTCGCGCTGGTTGCCCTCACCGTACCGCTCGCAGGATGCACCTCGGGCGACACGGCATGGGTTCGCTTGGACGTGGACGACTTCGCCGACGACATCGACGCGGAGGTCGGCTTCTTGCTCGACGTCCGCACCACGACGGAATGGGAACAAGACGGCTACATCGAAGGCGCCGCCCTCGTCCCGCACACCGAACTCGAGGCGCGGGCGGACGAACTCCCGGAGGACAAAGACGCACCCCTCCTCGTGTATTGCCGGTCCGGCAACCGCTCCCAGCAGGCAGCGCAAACCTTGCTTGACCTCGGTTACACCGACGTCCGCGAACTCAAGACGGGCATCACCGGTTGGGTGGACAGTGGACGCCCTGTGGTGCATCCCTGACCGTCATTCTCAAGTTGAACCTCGACCTCTGCCAGTGCATGGCAGACGCAGCCTCGTACTATGCGGATCTTGTTTCGAAGGGCTACCCGGCCGAGCAAGCCCTCGCCTACACCCGTCAATACTTCCCAGAGTTCACTCCGGTTCCGGTCGCTCCATCGGAAGCACCTGCACCCGTTCAGGCCGAAGCCGTTCCCGTCGCGCCGTCGCCAGCGCCGGCGGCGGAGGTTCAACCGGTGATGACCGCCGACGCAACGGTCGCCATGCAACCTGCACCGGCGGTGGCCGTGGACCCCACCACGGCGGCCGTGCCTCAGCCGATGATGGCGCAACCCATGCCGGCCGTGCCTCAACCCATGATGGGCGCTGACCCGGCCATGGCGGCCATGCCGATGCAGCCCATGATGGGGCAACCGATGCCTGGCATGGGCGCGATGCTGCCCACCGAAACCACCTCAGCGGCCGCCTCGGGGCCGCTCTCAATGGTGGTGCTCGCCACGATCGGGCTCGCCCTTGTGCTTGCTCTCGCTGCCCAATTCAACGGCGCTTGGCTTGCTGGAGAGGCCGAGGAAGGTACCCAGATCTCCACCGGTCTGCACAGCATCACCTTCGACTGCTCCGGCATCGCCGACGACGCCAACCAAAGTTTCTGCATCTCCACGTACGCATACCTGACCACGCCGATGGGTGACGCACCGCCAGAGAACAGCACCGACATGGTGCACAAAGGCACGCAAGAAGGCGTATGCGAGCGCGTCGAAGAACTGGCCGTGACCATGGCGACGGCCTTCTCTGGCGGGGACCAAGCGGTGATCGACGCTGCTGAGTCGGCCGCTGCCGAAGCCAAGGCGGAATGCCTGCTGAGCGACGAAGCGGGCACAAAAGGCGGAACGTGGCTTTGGCTCGGCACCGTTGTCGCCCTGCTCAGCGCGGTGGTCATCGTGCTCCCGAAGGTGGGCGTCGACGCCCTGCCAAGCGCTGTCTCAAACAACGCCCGTTGGGCGTCGATGCTCGCAGGCGTGCTCATGGTGCTCGCGGTTTTGTTGTGGCGCGGCGCGCTTCCGGACGACCCCGACAGCGTCATGGGAGCGTCAATGGGCGTGTACCTTGCCGTCGTGGCGGGCATCATGGCCATCCTCAGCGGCGTGCTCGACCTCGTGAACGGGCGCTCAGGTGCTGCGTGAGTCGCCACCGTCGTGCATCAGCGTCAAGAACGAGGCCGCTGCCCTTCGGGCGGGGTCGGCATGAAGCAGGCGATGAGCGCGTTCGACCTCCGCGCCGTCGCTGCGGAACTTCGGACCTTCGTCGGCGCCTTCGTGAAGAAATCGTACATGCCCCACTATGAGCAGGTCGTCCTGAGGATGAATCCAAAGGACACCGACGCCTTTGACCTCGTCATCGTGCGTGGACGGCGCATCTCCGTCTCACGCCGCGACCGCCCCATGCCGCAATCACCTCCTCCCTTTGCGATGCTCCTGCGCAAGGAGTTGGGCAACGCCCGACTGATCTCGGTGGAGCAGGTGGCTTTTGATCGCCTGCTGCGCCTCAGTTTCTCAACGAAGGGAGGCGATCGCCACCTGATGGTCGAATGCTTCGGCGACGGGAACGTCATCCTCTTGGACGACAACGACGTCATCATCCAACCGTTGACCCATGCGAGCTACCGTGACCGGACGCTCAAGCGTGGTGAGGCCTACCAAACCCCACCGCCCGCGGTCGACCCGCACGACCTCGGCGTGACGGATATCGCGTCCATCCTCGCCGCCTCCGACCGAAACCTGGCGTCGACGTTGGGGGGGCAGGTCAACCTCGGCGGACGGCTCGCCAACGCCGTGTGCGCTGCCGCTGGACTCGA
>JALRLN010000056.1:6820-8363 GCA_023254445.1 Candidatus Poseidoniaceae archaeon
CGGCCTGGCCGCAACCGAAGCGGACCCGGACGCCGTGCATGGGGCGCTGCGGGGCTTGCTCGACGGCCTCGCTGCCTCCGATGGAGGTGTGCTTGTGCTGAAGGAGGGCGCACCGTCCGAACGCCCGACGTCCCCCGGCGAACTCGACACCTGGCTGCAGGAGCACGTGGACGAAGCAAGCCCGTTGCTCCTCCCTGATCATGCGGAACGAACGCACGTGGCCTTCCCGTCGTTGCTTGAGGCCGTGGATGCGTGGTGGGGCGGGCACGACGCCGACGCCCTGCTTCGGCGTGAGATGGAGCAGGTGAACGCGGCCGCACCGGGCCGCGGGCATTCCACCGACGTCGAGCGCTTGGAGCGTCGGTTGGCCCAGCAGGAGAAGGCCCTGGAGGGCTTCTTTGCCAAGGTCGAGAAGCAGCAGGCCCTTGGGCATGCGATTCAGGAGCATTGGTCGCACGTCGACGGGCTGCTCACGCAAACGCGCGAGGCGGTCGAACGGCAGGGGTGGGACGGGGTGCGTTCGGCCATCAAGGGCATCCCGTGGATCCTGCAGGTCGATGCCGCCAACCGGACCTTCACGTGCCTGCTTCCCGGCGAGGACGGTCAGCCCTCCTCAACGCAGGTCGTGCTGCACCTCGACGAAACGGTGCACCAGAACGCCCAGCGTCACTTCGAAGCCGGACGCCGTCAGAAGGACAAGTCATCGGGCGCCATCGAGGCGCTGGAAGAGACGCGTGTGCACCTCGAACGCGCGAAGAAGAAGGAAGCCAAGCAGCAGGCCAGCGGCCAGGTCGTCCGGGTGAAGCGAGCCAAGCGCCTCTGGTTTGAGCACCACCGATGGACGATGCTTCCAAGCGGCCGCTTGCTCGTGGGCGGACGGGACGCGAAGGGCAACGACGCCATCGTCAAGAAGCACCTGAAAAGCGAGGACCGCTACCTGCACGCGGACCTCCACGGCGCACCCTCCTGCGCGTTGCAATCGCAACGTGGTTTCGTTGTCGACGAGCGACCGCCGGCCTACCTTCCAGAAGGGCTGCCCGCCTTCCGCCTCTCCGACCGGCTTGATGTTGGGTCGATCACGGAGGCTGAACTCAGCGATGCGGCCCGCTTGGCCCTGTGCTGGAGCCGGGCGTGGGGCAGCGGCGGTGCGCACGGCACCGTCTACAGCGTGAAGCCGGCGCAGGTCTCCAAGACCGCTGAAACGGGTGAATTCGTTGGCGCTGGGGCCTTCATCGTCCGCGGCCAGCGGACGTGGTACAAGGACCTCGACATGCGCCTCGGCCTCGTGCTCATCGCCATCAACGGCGTGCCGTTGCTGCTCGGCACCACGCCCGAACACGCCTCGAGCCTCGGTGGACGATGGGCGGTGGTGAGCGGCGGTCGCACCAAGAAGGAGCAAGCGGCCAACCGCATCGCCAAGGCCACCGGCCTGAGCGTCGACGACATCCTCCCTGTCTTGCCCGGGGCTGTGGACGTGGTCGAAGACCACGACCTCTTCACGGCAAGGGTCCGGTCGAACGACGAGGAGGAGGACGAAGCATGA
>JALRLN010000057.1 GCA_023254445.1 Candidatus Poseidoniaceae archaeon
CCCGACCTGCTCGCGCCCCGGCAGAAGGCCGAACGCAGGGAAGGATTGCCCGAACTGAGGGAGGCTCAACAGGGAAAGGTGGTTCTTCGGTTCGCTCCAAACCCCAACGGACCGCTCTCCTTCGGCCATGCACGAGGCATCGTGATCAACGGCCAATATGCCGAACGGTACGGGGGGGAGTTGATCCTCCGCTTCGACGACACCGACACGGTCGTCAAACCGCCGCTCCCCGAGGCGTATTCGAGCATCGTCGAAGAGGCCACGTGGCTGCTGGGTCGTGCTCCTGATCGCGTGGTGATTGCATCGGACCGGATTCCGGTGTACTATGAGCATGCGGAACGCATGCTCCAAGGTGGTGGAGGCTACGTCTGCACATGCAGTGCCGAAGCCTTCCGTGAACTCCGCGTGGCACAAACACCCTGCCCATGCCGCGACGCCGATGCCGAAATCAACATGGAACGATGGAGGATGATGCTCGACGGACGGTTCGCCCAAGGCGAAGCCGTTGTTCGCGTGCGCACAGGGATGGACCTGCCGAATCCTGCGCTTCGCGATTGGCCGGCCCTTCGCATCCAAGACACCACCGCAGCCCCGCATCCAAGGCCTGAGGTTGGGTCGACCTACAGGGTGTGGCCACTGCTTGATTTCCAAAGCGCGGTGGAAGACCACCTGCAAGGGGTCACGCACATCATCCGAGGAAAGGACTTGATGGATTCCACGCGAAAGCAATCCCTGCTCTACGAACACTTCGGTTGGACGTATCCAGAAACAATGTACTGGGGGCGGGTGAAAGTCCACGAATGGGGTGGCTTCTCCACGTCAGCGATGCGTGCTGACATCGAGGCGGGTACCTACGAGGGATGGGACGACCCGCGCTTGCCAACCATTGCAGCCCTCCGTCGACGCGGGATTCAGGCCGAAGCGCTGAGGGCGTTTTGGCTTGAACTCGCCATCACGCAGAAGGACATCGCGGTACCGTTGGCCACGTTGTACTCCCACAACACCTCCGTTGTGGACGCGAACGCCCATCGCCTGGCCTTCGTCCGCGACCCCGTCCCGTTGACGCTTCACAACGCACCCGAGGAGGCGACCCTTGTCGCGTTCCCGGACGATGCAGAACGGGACGTGCGTCGCCTCGACCTCTCACGGGGGGAAGTGCTGATCGAAGCCGAGGACCTTCAAGACCCTGCCCCGTTCAGGCTGAAAGATCTTGGAGACGTCGAGAAGGAGGACGGTGCGCTGCACCTCACCTCGTTGGAACGGTCGGACAGCCGGCGCATCCTGCATTGGACCACTCCGGACGCTACGGAAGCGGTGCTGATGGTGGTCAACGACGGCCACATCCACAATGTCAAGGGACGGTTGGAACCTCATGACCTTCCGTCAGGGGCTGTTGTTCAACTCGAACGGATCGGGTACGCCATCCTCCTTGATGACCATCGACTTCTGATGATGCACGAGTGATCATCGCCCGGCCCGGTCAAGGTCCTTCAGGACCCCGAGGCGTTCCCGCGCGCGTGCAAGGTCGGACGGGGAAAACCATCCTGCGTACTCGCCGTCCTCGTCAACGGCGACAACGGCGGATGGCGAACGTGTTGCAACGGCCTCGACGACCTCCCGGAGCGGGGTGTCGATGGAGAGGCGCAACAGGTCGGACTCCATCACGTCACGGCATCGCGCATCGCGTAGGTCGATGTTCCGAACGACCTGCGACAACACGTGGTCGGGACGGACAATGCCATGCGGCGTCCCATCGTCATCGAGGACAATGAGCACCCCGCCTGGGACATCGATCAGGCGATGAGCTGCCTCCATCAGGCTGTCGTCCAACCCCACGGTCACGTGTTCGTCCTCAAGGTCGAGATCGCCCAATCGCGTGGCCATGACCTCACCCTTGAATCGTGATGCCACGGGAACATCCTTGGCACACCACGCGGAGGGGTCGGACCGGAGAAGGGACCGGAACCAAGGACGAGCACGCGGGGCATGCAAAGGTCGGCATCGGTGGGGCTGAACCTGCACCACCACCTGCCTTTACGGGCGAGAGCAGGCCCGAGACGGTCCACAACAGAGCGCACACCGCGGCTGAAGCAACGACGAGTTCGGTCTGGTACGCGAAGGCGAACATGGCGAGGACAATCGGGGACATCACTCCGGCCTCCACAAGCATGAGACGTCGTTTCTTGCTGCGAGTGAGGCGAAGCCCGAGCATGAAGCCGCCAACCAACACAACGAGAAGCAGCGCAGAGACAAGCATGGGTGCGTGAAGCGGGGCACTGGTCAGTGTGGCTTGAACGCCAAAGGACGTTGCTTGGTCAAGCCCTTCACCCTCAAGATGGAGGACCTCGCCGAGCGGGTACCGTCGAACAGAGAGGTCCAATTCGTCGTCGCTGTCAAGTGCTGCACCGAAAAAGGAGGTCAAGCCAGATCCGCTCGCGGTGAAATCGATGGACCACGCTGACCAATACGGGACGGGTTGGACGATGATGAAATCCCTGATGAGGTTGTAGTCCTGACCGTCGTCCACGACCTCGCGCGAGAGAATGGTGAGCGTCAACGGATGGGAACGCACACGGTCGTCGCCGTGAAGGTCGAGGGAGATGCTCACAGAACTGAAGGCGCTTGAATCACCAATCAATTCCTCTGGGTCGAATCCAAATCCGTTGGCCAAGAACGACACGTGCAACTTCCCCATTTCACGCTCGAACTCCTGCACTTCGACGGCCTCAACCACGCGGCTTTCGCGTTCATCATCGCCGATCCGTTCGGTCGAGAAGGAGCGGATCGTCGGTGAAAGGGTCACATCGTCGCTTCCAAGGTGGTCCAGTGCCCATCGCATCCAGAAGGCCATTTCACCGTCGATGGTGAAACTGGTTTCGCGTTCCAGCACCAACTGACCGCGGTCGGTGGCGAGGTCAGCCGTGGCGACGATGTCCAACCCAGACCCTGCACCGGTCGTCCGCAGGGGCTCATCGACGGGATAGTACGTGCCGCCTCCACCCCCGCCGCCAAGCGTGGTGAAGGTCAGAGGGACCGCCTCACTGCTCAGGGTTGCGCTACCGGATTGCAGGCGAAGCACGACCTCGACGGTGACGGTTTTCTCCCCAGGATCTGGGTCGGTCCAGGTCCACGTCACGCGGACACCGTCCTGAGACAACGTTTCCACTGGGTCCCCTGAGAGGGGTGTTCCGTCCACACGAAGGCTAAGGTCATCGCTAAACGCAAGCAGGTCCGTTCCAAAGGCAGATTCAATCACGACGCCGAAATACGCGTCCTCCCCCTCAACCTCGACCTCGAGCAGGTTCATCCCCACCACAGGCATCTCTCCCGTCAGCGATGCATCTTCGTCCTCCGAACCCCATTCAACGATCAATTGTGAATCGCTTTGGGGTACGCTGAAGATCACGGTTCGTGCGAGCAGGACCACTTCAAGGTCCCACCCCTCGCTCAGCGTCAGCGCCTCCACAGGAACATCCACGGTCAACGTGCTGGACCCCTGCCCAATGAAGGTGGACTGCGGCGGCAGTTGACCGATGAAGACATCACGACCAAGTCCCACTTCGACGGTAAGGTTGAGCTGTGCCCCGCCGGCGTTTTCGACGCGAACCGGCAAGCGCAACTGCCAGGTGCCCTCTGGCACGTCGCCTCCACTGAGGTCAGGCAAGCGCCATGTGGCGACGACTTCTTCGGAACTGATGGAGGACGCAATCACCACTTCTTCTGCTGAGTCGCTCAAACGTTCTGCAAAAGGGCTCAAGGCACCAGCATCCGCAGTCCCAAGCAGGAAGAGTTCCACCTCGCTTGCTCCGCAGCAGAAGTCCTCGGTCGAGACCGATTCTGCGTGGACGAAGGGTGCGGCGCCGGCCAAGAGCAGAACGGCAAGGACAAGCAGCGGGCGTCGCATATGCACCAAACTCACAGTGCCCGTTCCAGCAGCGTCCCAAGTTCTTTTTCGAAGAGGCCAACGAGGGCATCCCCGACCTCGGCCTGCAGGTCGGCAGGGAGCATTCTGAGCCCGAGACGGGTCGCAGCCCGACTCGCCTTGAGTTCAGCGTACACAGAACGGGCCTTGGCTTGGAAGTAGTACCCGACCGCCTCCTTGATTTCCGCTTTGAGGTCAGGATCTTCGTCGATCACGTTTCGAATGTGGGTTTTCAGTTCGTCTTTCACGAGGTCACGGAAGGTCTCGATCACCAAATCCTCGGTTGCCATGAGTTCGCGAATTTGCTCCCGCACCCCTCCGGTCAAGAGTCGTTCAATGGCCATGCCACCTCATCCTCCTCTGTTCCTTGAAGCCATTGGTCATGCGTCAACGTGGAGAAGCCCCTCACGCAACATGAGGTCCATGCGTCGGCTCATGCTTACCATCGCTTCATCCTCGTCGCCTGGCAGGTCGAGGTCCGCTGATGTCGCCTGATCGAGCAGGTCGTGCGGTTGCCCTGGAACCGAAGGCCGGTGCCACACGAGTTCTTCCAATCGTGCTGTTGCGGTTCCCGGTTCAAGGAGGCTCGGCAGCACCACTTCGGACATCCCTCGCGCCCTTGCTTCGAGATCCAAGCGGGACCACGAGCGGCGCAGCCGTCCCAACAAGGCGCGTTGAAGACCCGGCGGCAGGTGGTTCGGAACGGCATCCGTCTCAGCAAGCGAAACCACACGGATGGTGCCGTCGCCTGCGCAGTGGTCACGGAGCACGGTGTACATCGGATCAAAGGCGGCGTCCAATGCACCTCGGCGCCACTGCGCCACCAAGGCGAGCGCACGAACCCGACGCACCCGATGGCCGGTTGGAGCAAGATGTTCCGCCAGCATGGCTGCGCTCACCGACGGGGCGAGGGCCCCATGCCGCACGGTTCCGTCCCTGCCAAGCGAAACCGACGCCGTCACGGGCACGAGCATGACGAGGGAATCAGATGGGACCTGGGTCGTCGGGTGGGCATCCGGCCCGTCCCGGACGGCGACGACACATGCACCAGGTTCTGGCTCGACGCTGAGGCCAGGAGGTGCATCGAGAAATCGACGCGGTCGGGTCAACCGCCGACGGTAGGGCCTCCCCAGATCCAGCAAGGCTGCCTCAATTTGGACGAGGGCGATGGCATCGTCAAGGTCGCCGGGCCCGTCGAGGACCACCGTTGAGGCGTCAAGCACCAAAGCAGCGGCCTGTTGAGCCCAGGCTGCGGCCTGCTCAAGGCCATTGATGCCGCTGAGCGGGTCCACAGAAAGCCCATCGGGGGACGTGGTTTGAAGGTGCGCCAACCATCACTCGACCATGAGCCGGAGTTGGTCGCGCTTGTACCGCCAGTCGCTTGGAAGCCGACCCTCGCCAACGTAGTAGGACGCGAGTCGGCGAATCTTGGCCTCCGTGAGTTCGAGGGCGCGGCGGTTGTGGAGGTCCTTGTGGTTGGAGCCCATGTGGTCGATCAGTCCGACCGCGCGGCGCATGAGGTTCATCATGTCCTCCGGATAGGTACCGGTCGAACCTGCTTCGGCAAGGACCGCGGTGATGCGCCGACCAAGCACAAGGCGAGCGTTCGGGACGGCATGGCGGTCACGGAGCAGGGCCCCGATTTCCGCCGTGGAATGTCCAGCCTTGTGGTAGTCGTGGATGAGGCCCTCGATGGCCGCAACGTCCGTGTTGGACCACGCGGGTGCCTCCGTGACGTGAGGCTTTGAGGAGCCACTGACGCCCTTGCGCGAAGAATACATTCGTGCCATGCATCGACCTCCGAACGGTCCGGCGACCTGCTCCCCCCTCTTAACCGCATCGTCAGCGATGGCGCCGCGGTTCAGAGGCGTTGATGGGCCTTTGCAAGACGACCGGGCGTCCCTGCCCACTCCCATCCGGGCGCCAAGGCTCGTGCAAGGCCGACGGGCCGATCGTCTTGGAGGACAAGGACGTCAGCCCCACCGAGCACTTCGCCTTCCACGCGCTCGACGATGCCTCGGTGCAGGTCGCCCTTCCAGACCACGCCGGAGACGAGGTGCACACGTGCCAGCCCAGCCCCGTCAGCGAGGAGGGGGACGGAGGCCTTGGACAAGGCAAGCGACGCCCGCTCCGGCGACCATTGGGCGACCTGTTCGCCCCCATGCATGAGGCGGTACCGAGGAGGGCGACCGCGGACCTCAACGTCGTTCAACCAAGCGTCGCCTCCAAAGTGCATGCGTGAGACGCTTTTCCATTCGTCCATGAGCATGGCATCCTTCGAACGACGGCGGGCTCCGTGCGTTCGTATCGCTTCACGGACCCCGTCCCCAAGGCGTTCCAGCGAGGTGGACGCCCCGGCAGCCTCATCGCAGCGTGTGTCCACCCTCGGGAGGTTGCCGTAGACGTCCGCAGGAAGGTCGAGGCCAGCATGGTCAACAATGGCAACATAGCCATGCGAGGCGATCAGGTCACGGAGCATCCGCTCGACGCGGGCCACTTCGTCCCCGCTCCACCGGCCGGTGACCGCCAGGTCATAGTTCGCTGCCGGCCACACCTGCTCCAGATCACGGGGAACGAGCCCCAAGGGAGAGGTGACCATCACTTCATGAACGGCGTTGGTGCCAATCGCCTCGATGAACCGGCGGTGGGAAGGCGACGACCTGTACGGTTTCCTCGCTGAACATGGGAGCAGCACGAGGATGCGGTCCAATCCTTCAGGCGCGCGGTAGGAGGTGCGCATGAAACGCTCCCATGCCACAACACTGGGGTCGTTCAGCGTGGCCTCCGACATGCACAACAGACGTTTTTCTTCATCCACCACAACCGAACGCACACCGGAAAGTTCCGACACGAAGGCATCGTGATGCCGCAATTGAGCCACGGTGCTTGGCGCCACCATGGCTTGGCGGTCCACGACGGTGCGGAGGCTGCCCATCATGAGGTGCTGCCGCACTTCGGCCAGTGCGTGCGTCCATGCGACCACCTGAGCGTCCATGGATGCATCTTCACCCAACGCTTGGTCAGGAAGGCGTGGACCTCCACGGTCGAGCAAAGCGCCGGCCGCTGAGGCACGGGTGGAACGTGCGAGGTCAAACAGGTCCACCCCGAGCCACACAAGCAGTGCGAGGTTGTCTGGACCACCGAGGCCCGGTGTCCAAAGAAGCGCACCAGGGAAGCGCTGTTTCAGGGTCGTGATGGCTTCAACCAAGCGTGCGGGGCGGCTGGCCAGTGCTACGGCATCCGTCAACACAACCAGCGCTGGGTCAAGGTCGACGTCCATGAGGGCCTCATCGTGCCGCATCCGCTGCCAACTGACGGGCAAGAGCGGCCCCGTGCCTGCAACTTCACCAGCATTGGCTTCCTCCATTTCGGGCGGAAGGACGTGGCCAACGCTCACCTCCCAGGCAGGCCCTTCACCCTCGAACGAAGGGGGCGCGAAGGGAAGACGCGCTGCCACCGTCAACACGGACGGGAGGCGACGCGAACTTGAACTCGTGAAGGGTGCAAGCACTGGATCGAGGTCCGGATCGCCCTCCGTCAGGACCAGTGCAGGCGTGGTGGCCGCAGGGGAACGGCGGTCGCCGAGCCCCCACGAACGAGCAAACCGGTCCCGTGCGAGCACCGTGCGCCCGAGGCCCGCATCCATGCCACGCTGCGGAAGGACCACCACTTGAAGCATCAGGGTGAACGAGGTCTTGAAACGCTCCGTGCTCAGGGACGGTCATGCGGCGAGGGCTTGTGCTGCTCCTGCTGCTCCTCGCGCCCTGCGTCAACATGGCCGCTGCCAACGACGCGCCTGTGGTGGTGGTCAGGGACGGCGTCGTCGTTGGCCTTGAAGCAACGGCCGGCTCTGCGTGGACCTCCTCCGCCGAAATGGAGGCCGGGGGGGCGATCTTCCTCGACGTGACGTGCGAATCATGCACCGTTCGAATGGATCTGGACGGGACAGATCTGGTGTCTGCCACGGGTGGGACGACCTCGGTTCACACCGTCGAGCGTGCCGGAACCGTGACCCTTCACATCGAATTCAACGAAGCGGAATCGGCCCAGGTTTCCTTCCTGACGTCCACCGTCGCCGCGAGCAGCCAGCGGCCCCTTCCAGCCGACGAGGCTTCCGTGGTCTTGACCCAGACCGGAGGAGGCGAAGATTGGTGGGGCGGGCAACTTGACCGACCCCGGGGTGACCTCGCGGCCGCCGAACGCGTTGTCTTCAACCCGTCCAGCGACAACGATGCTTACCTTCTCGTGGAGGTGGCGTCCCCGGGGTGGTTGGACCTCGTTCAGCGTGCCGGTGACGGACGCGCAGCGGTTGACGTCAAGCTGCACGAAGACGGGGCCGAATCGAGCGTTTCGCTTG
>JALRLN010000058.1 GCA_023254445.1 Candidatus Poseidoniaceae archaeon
CCACATGCCGTGCTTGCCTCGCTTCTTGGTGTGGGGTTGGCGGCGAAGGTGTGGGATGGGGGTTGGCCGACGGTGGCTTCGCTGCTCATGCTCCCAACCGCCGTCACCATCCTCCTCGACGGCGAGCGCCCTGCGAGGGCACGGGTCGTGTTGGCCGTCGTTGCGGTGATGACCGTCCTCGTCCACCCCGCCGGTGCGTTGCTTCTGGCCACCTTGCTCGCGGCGGACGTGATCGTTCCTGTGTCCTCGTTCGATGTCACCCGTCGTCGTCGGCTGCAGGTGCTGCTGCTCGTGCTGCTCCCTGCAGGCTTCGTGTTGCGTGCCCTCGGCCCTTCGTCCATGGAGGACGGATGGCAAGGAGGCCTCGCGATGGTGCTTTGGGGTGGCGTTCTGCTGCCGTTCGCCGCCTTCGCCGCCTCACGTTTGCGTCACGTTCGCGAGGCGAGCCTCCTTACAGTGTGGTTCGTGCTCGTGTGGGGCGTCAGCCTCGTGCAGGTGCTTCCGGCATCGATGGTGGGCGGCGTTGTCCAAACGGTGGCGAACGCCACCTACGCGATGGCCCTCTATGCCTTCGTTGTCCCTGCTGCAGGTCTGATGGCTCTCCACTGGTCTCCAACAACGCACTTTGCCGTCGAAGGTGTTCCTCGCCGCCCTTTCGTGTTGGGGGGCGATCCTCACCTTCCACCTCGGCTGGGGTCCATCCTGATCTTCGTCGTGTTCCTTGGGGCAGCCTTGGCCACGGCCATGGTCGCCCAGTTGTCGCACCACGATGAACTGCTTGCGGTGGATGCGGACGATTTCGCCGTCGCAGACGCCCTGTCTGCGCTCGCTGGAGGTGCGCCAGTGCTTGTGGAGCAAGCACCCTGGGGTGAAGCCATGGCCTTGACGGGACTCAACACGAGCACGGGTCCTGATGTCGGCGTGCACGACGGTCAACCTGCCCTGCACGCGCAGGCCATCCAAGCGGTGCTGACCGACAATGCCACGCGGCTGCGCGAACTCGGCGTCGAGTGGGCCATCAGCAGCCCACGCGGCGCGCTTGGTTGGATGCTCGAGCGTTCTCCATGGTGGGAGGTGGTGCATACCTCCGGGGCCGCGCGTGCGTGGCACCTCCGGGAGACGCCAGATGCCGCCTTCGCAGGGACGGTCACCATCGATGGGTCATCGTGCGCTGCGGCAGAGGGCTGTTCCCTTCGTTCGGAGCCGTGGTCAGGGCAACGCTGGCAGGACCCCCACCTGCTTGGCCCAATGCGCGCCACCGTCGACGGCTCAGCCATGCTCCACCTCGAGGCTCCTCCGTCCGCGTCCCTGCCTGCATCGTATTCAGTGTGCTTGCACGTTGAACGGCTTGGTACGCTGAGCATCGCCGCCGTTGGGCTTGGCGACGCTGTTTTGGACCTTGCAGGGCCGGCTGGGCATGAACTCGTCTGCACCACGTCCTCGATGCCGTCCACCTTGGATGTCGAGGTCGAGGTTCGGGCTGCGCCTTGGGTGGACCCTTCCGCGGTGAGCGGACGAGGGGACCGGCTGATCGAGCACGGCGGTCTGCGTTTTCACGCCATCACGCTCCACCTCATCTAAGCCGCAACGATGATTCCTGACGGGTCCGCACGCAGCACGATGAGGGTCCTGTTGGTGCTGCCGACCCTCGATGAGGAGGCGGGCTTGGCCTCCGTCCTCCACACGCTGCTGGAGGATGCTCGCTTCGACGCCTTCGACCTCGTGGTCGTGGACGGACGAAGCACCGACGGAACCGTGGCCGTGGCCGCCGCCTACGGCGTTGAGGTCGTGTTGCAGCACGGGCAGGGCAAAGGTGCGGCCTTCCGGACGGCGGTCGACCTCTTCCTTGCAGGGACATGGGATGCCTTTGCGATGATCGATGCCGACGGCTCGTACCCCCCTGAGGCGTTGCTTCACATGGTGCCTTTGCTGAAAGAAGAAACGCTTGTAGTGGGCGACCGGCTTGGTGGTGTGCTCGAGGAGGGGGCGATGAGCCGGTTGAACCTGCTTGGCAACCTCGCGTTGAGCGGTGCGGCGTCGATCCTCAACGGCACGGACGCGGCCGATGTGTGCTCAGGATGCTGGGTGATGCGGCGCGACCTCGTGCAGGACCTTCGCCTGAACAGCACGGGCTTTGAAATCGAGGCGGAGATCTTCTCTGCCTCGATTGCTGCTGGTCACCACCCCCGCTGGGTGCCAATCCGCTACGAACGGCGCCGAGGCACGGCCAAACTGACGTCGGTGCTCGACGGTCTTCGCATCCTGCGAAAATTGGTGGTTCGTCGGCTCCTCATCGCGACGAAAACCCGCCTGTGAAGGGAGAAACGCCAAGTCGGGTGGGCCACGCCGTACGGTTGTGACCCGCCGCGTGGCCGTGCTCGGGGCTTCCGGGTTGGTTGGGCAGCGGCTTCAGCAGCGCTTGGTCCATCACCCCGAGTTCGAACTCGCTGCAGTGGTTGGTTCTCCACGTACGGCAGGCAAGCCCGTGAATGACCTTCCATGGGGGCTCGAAGGGAGCGCCCCCGAGGTGGACCTCCCGCCGGTCCTGGACGCCTCGGACCCGTCGCTCGGGCATCACCTTCGTTCGCTCGGGGTCTCGTGGGCCTTTTCCGCCCTTCCGTCCGCGGTCGCGATGGGTTTGGAACCTGCCCTCGTTGAGGCAGGGCTGAACGTCTGTTCGAACGCCAGTGCCCACCGCCGTCGCCAAGGTGTGCCGTTGGTGGTCGGTGACCTGAACCCGGAACACCTTACCTTACACGCATCAGGCCCCCTTCACGCGTGCGCAACCAATTGCACGCTCATCCCCCTGCTGTTTCCGTACGTGGCACTCGCAGATCGCTTCGGACCGCTTGACGTGACGGCGCAGAGCGAACAGGCACGCTCGGGAGCGGGCTATGCCCTGCTCCGTCGGCAGGTCCCGCTCACCGAGGCCATCCCGGGAGAGGCCGAGAAGACCGTGGCGGAACTGGGCTGGATCACCGGTGACCTGCGCGGCGCGTCCGTGCTCCCTTCAAAGCCGGCCGTTCGTCTGCAATGCCGTCGCGTCGACGCCGAAGAAGGCCACATGATCGATGCCACGTTCAGGTTCGAAACGGAGATCAACATTGACGAGGTCCGTGAGGCGTTGACGTCGTTCACCTCGCGACCTGAAGCGCAGGGCTGCCCAAGCGCCCCGTCTCGGCCCCTCATGGTCGTCGATGGGCCCGTCCGTCGGATGGACCACGTGTGGGCCAATGGCGATGCCTTCGACGTACCGTCCGATCCCGCCATGTCCTTGAGGTCCGGGATGGCTGTGGTGGTGGGCGACCTGAGGCAAACCGGCCCAAGGACGGTTCACCTTCGGGCCTTGTCGCACAACACCGTGCGGGGCGCGGCTGGCGGGGTGACCTTGCTGGCTGAGGTTGCGCTGCGCCGGTAACGGTTCGTCGGAACCCCTTCATACCCTGCCGCAGAAGGGCAGCCGGTGAGGGCATGGGCGTCACGACAATGATCCCTGATGCGACCATTGGCCAACTTCGGTCCGAGGCGGTTGAACGATGGGGTGACATTTGGGACCCTGCCGCCACCCGGACCCGTGTCCTGATGATGATGCCCCGCAAAGAACGCAAGCTGTACGAGATGCACGGTGAGCTTGTCGAACACGGGCAACCGGTGGTCAGCATGTTTCATCGTCCTCGGGCTGAAGCCGTGCTGCTCGAGGAGCAGGGCCTGAATCCGCGGGATGCATCGTTTCTGTTCGTGGACCTTGCCTCCTCGGATTTGGGGCGGTGGCTCCAACATCTCGTCACCACCGAGGGGTGGCTTCGCAGCACCTTGGACCTGCATCCTGTTCCCTTTGAACTCGGACTGCCGACCCAGCGTCGATTTGAGGCCGAGCGCCTGCTGCTCTTCCGGCATCCCTCCCTGCCCAACATCGAGCGCTACCACCTTCCCTTCCCGCTTGACGTCCTGCCTGGGAAGGCGTACGTCAGCCTCCCTGCTCGAGCCGCAGCCGAACATGCAAGGCAGCAAGCCGAGGTCCTCGGCGTTGGCCGTCTGGAACGACCGGAGCCGGTGAGCGAAGCGCCCGTTCCAAATCCCGCTCCAGCACCCTCCGACGCCGAAGGTGAGGTGGCTGCGCAGGTCGTCGCGGCAGACAGCGACACCGTTCCCGTACCGCTGCCTGCGCACGACCCCGCCGAACGTGACGAGACCTTGCTGGAAAACGTCTCGCGCCGCGTGGACGAAGCCATCGAGGAGATGGTGGGTGCCGACGGCAAGGCGGACGCGGACCCGTTGATCGATGCTCCTACCCTCGAGGTGCCCCTCCCGAGCACCGAAGCGGAGGGCGATGCCTCCCCGTCCCCGCCAACGAGCGATGATGCGCCAACGGCGCCAACGGACAACGCTGACACGCCAACGCACGAGGACGTGAGCCTGCCTGCTGCCGAGGAGGACGACATGCCCGCCGTTGAGCGGGAATTCCGAGACCTTGTGACCGAACTGATGGCGGCGGGTGTGGAGCCTGGTGCCATGATGGACGACCCGCGTTGGGAAGACCTCAACGAGCGTGCCGTTGCCGCCGGCGTGGACTCCTGGGGCATCTTCGTGGGCATGATGGAGCAGCAAGGTTGAAGCGGGTCACCCAGACCTTGGGGCGGTCGCCATGGGGTTCTGTATCGCGTGCGGGCAACAGCACGCAGAAGGCATTCGATTCTGCCGTTTCTGTGGAACCCAGCAACCCGGTGAGCAACTCATGGCGCAACTTCGCGCCGAGGCGGAGCAGATTCGCATCGCCCTCACTCAGGTTCAACCTCACCATCCAGGCCAGCCGCGAACCTGGTGAGGCCCGTGCGGCTGAGGCACCTCGCCATGGCGCTCTCGTCGCTCGAACCACATCCACAGCACGACGACGCCCTCGAGCAATACGCCACGGAAGGGGACCTTGCAGCGCAATGGCTGCTTGCCATGCACGGGTATGGCGACCTGCACGAGCATCACGTGGTGGACGTCGGTGCCGGAAACGGCATCCTCGGGCTTGGGGCCATGCTGCTCGGCGCCACCTCAGCAGTGCTGATCGATGCCGACGAGGCGGTGTGCGCGGTCGCAGAAACGAACGCCACAGCCCTTGGCGTTGGAGCGTCGGTCCTCCACCGCCATGTGACGACCGCTCAGGACCTGTCGGCCGAGGCGGGGTGCACGGTGGTGGCCAATCCCCCTTGGGGCGTCCGCACCACCGGGGCAGACCGGCCGGTGCTCAACGCCATCTTTGGGTGCACCGCGTCCGTTGTTCACCTCATGCACCACGCCGACGCGGGGCATGTCGAGGCCTTGGCGCAGGGCGCAGGGTGGGCCTCGGAGGAGGTGCTTCGAGCGACCTTTCGGCTCCCACCTGTGCACGCACACCAGCGCAGCGGACGTCGCTCCACCGAGGTGGTCTGCCGCCGTTTTGTCCGACGTTGATGCCGACAGGCGCATTGAAAAGGAGGCTGCGAGAGGCAGCCTTGCAGCACCCTCCGTGCCGCACGACGTGATACCATGACGACGAGCCTCGTCACGCCCGGCGCGAAGGTCGGGCACCACCCAAGCCAAATTGCCGGACCTGGCGTTGCCGTTCAAGGCGACGACCTGATCGCCACGGTCGTCGGTCAGCCGACCGAAGCCGACGGAGTGATCAGCGTCCTTCCCGCTCGCCATGTCATCAACATCGACATCGGTGACCGCATCATCGCCACGGTCGACAAGGTGCAGGAGAAGAACGCGGAGGTCGTGGTCCTTGCCGTCGAAGGCAAGGGCGAGGCGCCGGTCGCCACCCAGTTGCGCGCTCAGGTTCGCGTGACGGACATTGTCGATCGATTCCTGCATCAGGTCAGCGACGGCCTGCGTCGACGTGACGTGTGCAGGCTGACCGTGACCGCTGTGGACCCTGTGCTCCGTGCCGACATGCGTCAAGACGCTGGAGATGGCGTGCTGCACGCCCTTTGCCAGCATTGTGGCGCCTCCCTCAACGCCGAACAAGACGGCGACTGGAACCTCCGTTGCCCGACGTGCGATGAGCGCACCTTCCGAGCGTTGGCGGACGGCTACGGTGGGGGTGAAGGTGCTTCGGCCCTCAACGGTGACGGGAAACGCTGGTCTGGTGCCTCGGAGGCGCTCTTTGCGAAGGGCCCAGCAGCACGTGCAAGTTTCCTCGCTGAGGACGTTCGCGAGGACGGACGGCCCCGGGACTACCCTCGCTTCGAATCCGACGGCCGCAGCGGCGGTGGCGGAGGCGGCGGCCGACGCCCCTCGCACGCACCCGGCTGCCGTCTCTTCATCGGAGGCCTCGACCGAGGCGTGGACACCGACAAACTCCGCGAAATCTTCGGCGCCCACGGCGAGATGTCTGACTGCGTGGTGATGACCGACGACGCTGGGGCCTCACGCGGCTTTGGCTTCGTCACGTTCACGTCCAAAGCGTCGGCCGACGCTGCCGTCAAAGCCCTCGATCAGACCAAAATCAACGGCCGCAAGGTCGGTGTGCGTGACGCTGACGCAAAGCAAGAGCAGGGTGAGCGGAAGCCTCGGGGCCCCAAGGGGACGAAACTCTACGTCGGAAACCTCTCGTTCGGGACGGACGCGGACGCCCTCAAGGCCCTCGTGGCCGAACACGCCGACGTCGTCGCGGTCGAACTCGCGATGGACGGCGAACGCTCCAAGGGCTTCGGATTCGTCTTCATCGACCCCGCTGCGGACGCAGAGGCGGTCGTTGGAGCCCTCAAGGGCAACGAAGTGGACGGTCGGACCATCCGCGTTGACGTCGCCAAGAGCGGCGGAGGGCGTCGTGGTGGCGGTGGCCGTGGCGGTGACCGTGACGGTGGCGGAAAGGGCGGCGAATCACGGGAAGAACGCGCCAAGCGCGAAGAAGCCGGCGGCGGTGGACGACGTCGACGCGGCAGGCGAAACTGATGCCTGTTCACCTCTACTCGGCGATTAGCCTGGATGCGGCTGTGGCTGGGCCACAGCATGAACTGGACTGGCTGGCTGATCCATCGACCATCGCTGAAGACCTCGGATACAACCGGCTCTTGGCGTCTGTGGAGGTCATCGTCATGGGGCGGAACACCTGGGAGTTCTGTGCTTCGCTCGAGACGTGGCCTTATCCAGACCACGAATGCATCCTGGTGTCAACGTCACACCCTGAAGGCCGCCGTTTCGATGAGGTGCCGTGGGAGAAAGAGGTCTGGGTTGTCGGCGGCGCGCGTCTGATTGGGGCAGCCATGGACGCAGGTCACGTCACCCGCATGACGCTGACCGTGCACCCCGTTGTGCTCGGACAAGGAGCGATCCCCTTCACCACAACCACGGCTCGTACGTCGTGGCGCTTGGTCGAGGTGCTGCACGTCGAAGGCGCGGGGTTGGCACACCTCGTCTACGAGGCCTGCTCGGGGTCTTGACCGGCTCGCCAACCGAGCACGGCCCCGACAGCGATGGATCCCAAGGGCACGAGGTTGCAGGCCAACACCACGCCGGGGTTCCATGTTCCCTCGGGCTGGCCAAGCAGGTACCACAGCATCAGGCCCACCAGCATGCCGGGAATGGCGAGCACGCCGGCAAAGGCGAGGGCGCTGACGGTGCGCATGGAAGCAGGTGCGGAGCGCGCGTCTTCAACCTTCGTTGTCGCCTCGTAGGCGGGCTGCCATCTCCGCTCCGGACAGCGTGTTGAGCACGTCATTCGCCTCAAGCCACCCTCGTCGGGCGGCCATGACGCCGTAGGCCATGTCGGTCAACCCACGCACCGAGTGCGCGTCCGGGTTGATGATCACCGGGACGCCCAATTCCTTCGCACGCTTGCAGTGCCGCCAGTCCAGGTCCAGGCGGTACGGGCTCGCGTTGAGCTCCATCGCTTTCAGCCGCCCTTCCGCATTGTGTTCGGCCATGTGGTCGAGGACGGCCATCAGGTCCACCTCGTACCCGTCCCGGCCTTGCAGGATGCGCCCCGTCGGATGGCCAAGCACGGTGGTGGCAGGGTGGTCGATGGCCTTGAGCAGGTCCTCGGTGTTGGTTTGTTCGTCACGCCCTCGCCATCGTCCGAGCGCGTGAACGCTTGCCACCACGTAATCCAATTCCGCGAGCACGTCGTCGGGGTGGTCAAGCCTGCCGTCGGCAAGGATGTCGGATTCCACCCCGTGGAAGAGGCGGAA
>JALRLN010000059.1 GCA_023254445.1 Candidatus Poseidoniaceae archaeon
GAATTCAATTGATTTTCCCCCCCCCCTTTGCCCGCGTCAGACCAACTTGTGCACGCCGTTGGTGTGCCTACGGCCGGAAAAGGAGAAACCCGAGCAGATCTGACACCGAACCCAGGGTCAACAACGTTCTCATTCCGCGACAGAACCTCCCACACTCCAATTGGATATCCATGACAAAACGAAACGAATTCCTGGCGCTGTCAATTACATTTCATGATTATACGACAGTCGTAACTCAGCATATTCCAATTGAGTTGCATGACAAAAACGGCTTTTTCCAATTGAACCCAGTGATTATGCGTCGAAGGGATTAAGAATCCCCTTCTTCACAGCACCTCCGAGGGAAGGGAATGGGAACCACGGACTTCAACATCCATGAATTGATGCAGCGCGACGTGTACGTCAAGGACACGAAGGTAGGAACGATCGTCGGTGAACGCCACCATCCAAACGAATCACGGGTCCGCTCCATGCGGCTCCAGGTTGAAACGGACGTGGCGGACGAATTCATGCGCAAGCCCGCCGAAGAAGCACCGCTTCCGAAGGAACTGGTGCACAGCATCGGCGACGACGGTTCCGTCCGCTTGTCCAAGTCCATGCGCGAACTGCAGCGCAGGTGGCGAAACACCGTTCGCATCAACGAACAATTGTATGCTCCTGACGAAATGCTGGATCGCGCGGTGCTCGACAACCAAGGGAAAGAAGTCGGCATCATCACGGGCCTGCTCAAGGTGAAGCGGACGTACAAGGGATTCATCGTGACGCTGCGACGTGGCATTCAACAAGAGTTCGACCTGGAACCAACCATTCGTCTGCCGGTCACAGCCATTGCACGTACGCGGGATCGCCTTGACGAAGTGGTGCTTGGCCGTACCTTTGAGCGGGCGCTTCAGCTTCCGTCGTTCATCCAACTCAACGAGATGGACGACGCGGAATTCATGTGAAGGCCCACCGTCATTCTTATGACGCCGGCGCAGGTCGGCGGCTTGCCCAAGCGCGGGTAGCTTAGTCGGTTGGAGCACCCGGCTGATAACCGGGAGGTCGCAGGTTCGAGTCCTGCCTCGCGCACCACCTCCATCACGCGGAAAGGCCTTGAAGCGCCGACCCGACGGATGAACCACATGGTCGTCGTCTCGAGCAGCAGCGGCCGCACCATCGGTGACGAACTTGCGGCGTCCTTGGGATGGACGCACGTTCATGCGGAAGCCCGTCGCTTCCCCGACACGGAAGGATACGTTCGCTTGCCGGAAGAACACGTCGCCGCCGTACGCGACGGGCCGGTGGTGGTCGTGTCCAACACCTTCCCAGACGCGGGAATCGTCGAAACCCTGCTGCTCTTGGACCTTCTTCGGGACATTCGAGAGGGGCGAATGGAAAATTTACGCGGAATTGAGCCTCAGAGGCTAGGCTCTGTGGGCCCAGGACTGATCCTCGCCGTTCCGTATTTTGGCTACGCCCGTCAAGACAAGCGGTTCAAACCCGGAGAAGCGATCTCTGCACGTGCGATAGGACGGCTCCTCGCAGCCCACTGCGACGGGCTCGTGGTGCTCGACCTTCACGCCCCTGCTGTGTTGAACGACCTCGACGTACCCGTAGCGTTCGCCTCCGCGATGCCGGAACTTGCGACCCATCTCCAAAACACGGTCTGCCCTGATTTCATCCTCTCACCTGACAAGGGAGCGATTGACAGGGCCTCCGCCGTGGCAGCATCCATTGGCTGTGGGTTTTCCTACCTTGAGAAAACCCGAATTGATGCGCACACCATTGTTCACAAGGCGAAAGACCTCGACGTTGAGGGACGCGTTGTGGCCATCGTTGACGACATGATCGCAACGGGCGGGACCATTTGCCGGGCAGCAGACGCCTTGCGTAGCCAAGGAGCGGTGGCCGTGCATGCCGCATGCAGCCATGGGCTCTTCACAGGAGGGGCCGTGAACAGGCTCTCAAGCCATGTTGACGGCGTGCACGCCACCAGCAGCCTGCCCAACCGACGGGCGGTGATTCCAGGGGGCCCTGCCATTGCGCGCGGTGTCCGTTCTGTCCTCAGTTTACTCGACCTTGATGCTTCCTGAACCGTTCCGGTGCGTTTATATCCGCGCCACTGTGCGCTCGGCCTGCGAACACGAGGAGGCTATCCGATGAGTGTGCACATCCGTTACGAGACACCCGAAGACCTGAGCAACAAGATCTACGAGCTGGTGCAGGCCTGCAACGGCGCCCGCATCAAGCGTGGTTCGAACGAGGTGACCAAGGTCGCCCTCCGGAAGACCGCCGCTTTCGTCGTGATTGCCGAGGACGTCAACCCCCCCGAGTTGGTCAACCACATCCCTCTCATTTGCGAGGACAACGACATTGCCTACGGCTACGTCCCTTCGCAGGAATTCCTCGCCAAGGAGGCCGGCATGGAGCCCGGTGTCAAGGCAGCCAGCCTGGCCCTCATGGAGGTCCCGAAGGCAGCCCAGGAAATGCTCGACGAGGTTCTTGAGACGATCAAGGGCCTGAAGGCGTGAAGGAGTGATTTCGATGAGCGGAGAGCTCGGAGGATGGCCCGCTGAGGTCGTCGAAGTTGTTGGCCGCACCGGCATGACCGGTGAAGCCACGCAGGTGAAGGTGCGTGTCAACGACGCGCCGAACCCACGCGACGTTGGTCGAATCATCACGAGGAACGTGCTCGGCCCCGTCAGGGTTGGGGACATCCTCATGCTGAAGGACACCGGCCGAGAGGCCCGCAAGCTGAACGCGAGGTGAACGTGATGCCTGAGCGACGTGTCTGCAGCTTTTCTGGCGACGAGATTGAACCCGGCACCGGAACGATGTACGTTCGTCGTGACGGGAGCATTCTTTGGTTCAAGAACTCCAAGGCAAGGAAGAACATGGTCCAACTGAAGCGCAACGCGCGCCGCGTCAAGTGGACGCGCCACTACGTCAAGGGCGGCATCCAGTGAGGCCTTGGCCTGACGGATGCTTCTTGAAGGAGCGCCCGGACGACCCTACAGGTGAACACCATGCAGACGACCTACATCATGATCAAGCCCGACGGCGTCCAACGTGGCCTTGTTGGCGACATCATTGGCCGCTTTGAGCGAAAGGGACTCCAACTCGTCGCGATGAAGGCCGTTGTACCCGATCAGGCCACGGCCCGCGCCCATTACGCAGTGCACGCCGAACGCCCTTTCTTTGAGGGTTTGATCTCCTTCGTGACCTCGGGACCTGTCATCTGCATGGCATGGCAAGGTGTCGACGCAATCGCGGTTGCACGCCGACTGATTGGGTCCACCAACGGACGGGAAGCGGCACCAGGCACCATCCGTGGCGACTTCGGCATGGACATGGGCTACAACATGATTCACGGCTCGGACGCCGAGGAATCTGCTGCAAGCGAACTCGCCCTTTGGTTCCCAGAAGGCACGATGGCGTGGACGCAGGACGCACAGCGCTGGGTCTACGAATGACCCCACCGGCGAGGTGGCGATCGTGGCCGACCCGACGCCCTCCGACGAGGGAGGCGAGGACGCGCCGTTGCGTGGCGACAACCGCCAGCCCATTGTAAGCGTCCTCGGACACGTTGATCACGGAAAAACCAGCCTCTTGGACCTCGTTCGCTCGATTGGAGTTGACCGGCAAGCCTCGGTGATGGACCGTGAGGCAGGAGGCATCACGCAACACATCGGGGCCACGGAGGTTCCCGCGAACGTGCTGAACGAGACGTGTTCCGCGATGATGGGGGGCCGGCCGTTCAAATCACCAGGCCTTCTTTTCATTGACACGCCGGGCCACCACTCGTTCACCTCCCTCCGGTCCCGCGGAGGTCAGTTGGCCGACATCGCGATCCTCGTCGTCGACGTGATGGAGGGCCTACAACCGCAAACCATCGAAAGCCTCGAGATCCTCAAACGCACGCGAACGCCCTTCGTGGTGGCTGGAAACAAAGTCGACCGGTTGCACGGGTGGACGTCGGAACGGGGTCGATCGTTTGCGGCATCCTTCCGAGAGCAGCGAAAGGACGTACAGGCTTTGTTCGATGACAGGTTTTGGAAGCTCGTCAGCATGTTTGCAGAACACGGTTTCAACCTCGAACGCTACGACCGAATCAAGGATTTCCGCCAGGACGTCGCCCTCGTGCCCATGTCGGCCAAAGAGGGTGAAGGCCTGCAAGACCTCCTCACCGTCACGGTCGGGCTCGCAGAGCGCTTCCTTGAGGACCGGTTGACCGACACGCTTGGTGATGCGGAGGGCACCATCCTGGAGATGAAGGACGAAGTTGGCATGAGCAAGACCATCGACGTCATCCTCTCCCGGGGGGTGCTCGCCACCGGAGACACCATTGTGTTCGCCACCTCGGACGGCCCCTCAACCACCCGCATCAAGGGACTGAAGCGCCCGCGAGGCATGGCTGAAATGCGGGACGCGGGCGACCGGTGGGAAAGCGTCGACTCCGTTGAAGCGGCCTGTGGCGTCAAGATTGTTGCTCAAGGGCTGGAGCGGGCGCTGGCAGGAAGCACCGTGAGGTTGGCGGTCGGTGAGGAGGGCCTCGCCCGTGCCCTCGAAGCCTGCCAACAGGAATGCCGCGTGGACATTGCCCTTGCAGAAGAAGGAATCGTGATCAAGGCCGACACCATTGGTGGACTGGAGGCGTTGGCGTACGAACTTACGCAACTCGACATCCCCATCCGAATGGCCACCGTTGGGCCTGTGAACAAGCGTGACATCATGACGGCGGAGGCGGCGAAGGACCCGCTCGATCGCATGATTGTGGCCTTCGCCGTTGGTCCAAACCGAGAAGTTGCAGAGCGACTGGAAGGCGACGATGCACCGGTGGAGTTCGTCCATGGGGACATCATCTACCACATCATCGACCGGACCGAAGCGTGGCGTGACGCCACCAAAGAGGCGATGGAAGCAGCGGCTCGTGAGGACCTTGTCCACCCTGGTCGACTGCTGTACCTCCCCGATCACACGTTTCGTGGCCGGGACCCAGCCATCATCGGCGTCCGGGTGATTGGTGGACGTGTCCATATTGGGCAGCGCCTCATGCGGCCCGATGGAACGCCGGTCGGTCAGGTCAAATCGCTGCGAACCCGATCGAGTGAGGACGTGAAAGAAGCCAACCAGGGCGATGAAGTGGCGTGCGCCATCCAAGGACCGACCGTCGGGCGGCACATCGACGAAGGGGATGAATTCCTTGTCGACGTCCCAGAATCGCACGCACGTCGCCTACGAAAGGTGGAACTGTCGGCTGTGGAGCAAGAGATCCTTGAGGAAATTGTGCGCCTCCACAGGAAGGAAAACCACTTCTGGGCACGATGACGCTGACGAACGGATGACGTGTGAGGCACGCACGTTCAAATATGGTATCACGCGCCTCAAGGGCTTGTAGGAGGGTGACTTCGATGCATGCAGCCGATGCAAACACCGCCAAAATCATCAGCACAGTCTCCCAAATTTCGAACGACCTCATGAGCGAGGTCGCGAAGGTCATCATCGGGAAGGAAGAAAACCTTCGAAGGGTGACGGTAGGGATCCTCTCAAACGGCAACATGCTGCTTGAGGACTTCCCCGGACTTGCCAAGACCTTGCTCGCGAACACCTTTGCCCGCGCGCTCGGCTGCAAGTTCAAGCGTGTGCAGTTTACTCCCGACCTGCTTCCCTCCGACATCATGGGGACCTACATGTACGATCAAAAGTCTGGGGAGTTCAAACTCCGAGCAGGCCCGCTGTTCTCCAACGTGCTGCTCGCGGACGAAATCAACCGTGCACCGCCAAAGACCCAAGCCGCTTTGCTGGAGGCAATGGAAGAAAAGCAAGTGACCATCGAAGGCATCACCCACAAGCTTCCCGCTCCTTTCGTCGTCTTGGCGACGCAGAACCCAATCGAGCAGGAAGGAACCTATCCGCTTCCGGAGGCTCAAATGGACCGCTTCCTCATGAAAATGAGCATGGGGTACCCCGACCGAGCCGAGGAGAAGGCCATCCTTGCCCGCCGTAAGTTGCGTGGGCAGGACGAACACGTGGTTGAACAGGTCACGTCACCGAAAAAGGTCGTCGCCATGCAAAAGGCTCTGGAAACGGTGCATGTTGACCCCGCCATTCTTTCCTACATCATCGAAGTCGTTCAACGCACTCGAGAGGACCACCGGGTGATCAACGGTGCTTCTCCGCGTGCCAGTCAAGCGCTCTTCAAGACGGGGCGAGCAGCCGCTGCAGTGGCCGGACGCAACTACGTGATCCCCGACGACATCAAGGGCATTGCCTTGCAAATCATCTCCCACCGCATCAACATGAAGCCCGAAGCCAAGATTCGTGGCATCACTGGCATGCACATTGTCCGAAAGATCCTGTCCGAAGTTCCCGTCCCCGTCATTCAACCCGCATGATGCTGGCCTCAGCAAGGTTGCATTGAAAGGGGAGGGCTCCCTTCCTGTGAATTGTCGGAGGTGAAACGCTGAACCCGTACAAAATGGTCATCGCTGTCGCCAACCAAAAGGGTGGGTGTGCGAAGACGACCACGGCCGTCAATTTGGCAGCTGCATTGGCCAAGGGGTCGCCCAAGCAGAAACTTCCACCGGCCAAAGTGCTGCTCATCGACCTTGACCCGCAGGGTAACTGCGCAACATCCTTCGGTTTGGAAAAGAAAAAAATCAAGAAAACCGTCTACGATTTGCTCATCAACGACGCGGGAGATGAATTGGATTTGATGGAGGACTACCTCATCCATCCCGACGAACTCACCCGCTCGATGAGGGAGGCATGGAGTCACCGAAACAGCGGCAAGAAGGTGCCCGAAAGCATCCACGCCGGTCACTTGTACCTGCTGCCGAGCGACATTCATCTCTCCGGTGCTGAGATCGAGCTCAGTCACAAGATCGGACGAGAAACCCGCCTTCAGGAGGCGCTGTTGCCCATTGTGGACTTGTTTGATTACATCATCATCGACACCCCGCCTTCGTTGGGGCTGTTGTCCATCAACGCCATGTGCGCCGCCAACTGGGTCATGGTTCCCGTTCAAGCGGAATACTACGCGCTCGAAGGGTTCAGCATGCTGATGAATTCGATCAAGATGATTCAGCGTCGAATCAACCGAAATCTGAAGATCTTCGGCATCGTGATGACGATGGTGGACGGTCGGTCGAAATTGAGCACCTACGTTTGCGACGAGGTGAACAAAAAGATGCCAAACAAGGTGTTCAGCACCACGGTCAGGCGTCTCGCCAAGGTGGCCGAAGCACCGTGGAGCGGCGCACCCACGGTCATCCTCAACAAGCCGACGAATTCAGGGGCCGGAGCAGGGAGCCTGGAGTATTGGACGCTGGCTCGTGAAGTGCATCAGCGCGTGAAGGAAGTTCGCCGCGAGTTTGGCGTGGTGGAGGAGCCACGTTTGAAGATTGAACGGCAGACCGGATCTTCGGCACGTTGAGCTTGGTGCCGAAACCCTCGGTTCCGTCACGTCACTGTTCGCACCCTTTAAGGATTCAAACCGAGCATCACCTTCCGGGATGCAAGCATGACGGGCGAGGGGATGACATCGGTCAGCGTGAGTTACGAGATTCGTCGGCAACTCAACACACTGAGGACGACGGGCGATTACCGCAGCGTGAACGAGCTGCTGGCCGACATGATCCGAACCCACAAGATGTTGAAGATGCGCGGTGAAATTGACACGTTGCGCGCTCGCATGAATGAGGCGGTGGACGTTGATGTGGACCATTTGGCCGAACGCCTGAACCTCGCTCCCTTCCAGGTGTGATTGGGATGATGGCTTGGCGCCCTCGAGGCTACCGCTTCACGGCCAAACACCTCGTCCGAGCGTTGTGTGCCGACGACACCGATGAGGCCAAATTGCTCATGTCGGCGATGTACGGTCGCGTGGAACTCTTTGCGGACAGCACGGCATGGAACGGCTTCATTTGGCTCGTGATGAACACGTGCAAAATTGGCGGTCAGCCGATGTACACCGGCCATGAACTCGGTGCCATCAAATCGGCATTGCCGATTGTTTGGGTCTAATTCAAGCCCATTTTTTCGAGGTATTCCTGGCCGTACCACTGCCACTGGTCCATCGTCCATCCGTCCGGCAAGCCGGTCGCTGGGAGAGGTGGCC
>JALRLN010000005.1 GCA_023254445.1 Candidatus Poseidoniaceae archaeon
GTCAATGGTTTTTGCCGCCGAGGACGTGTGCAGCGTGCCGAAGACCACGTGCCCCGTCTCAGCCGCTTCCAGCGCTAAACGAATGGTTTCGAGATCGCGCATTTCTCCCACGAGAATGATGTCCGGGTCCTCACGCGGTCCAACCGACGACGGGCGCATCAAACCGGACGTCGTCGCTCCCGGCGGCTACGTTCGCTCGTGCCGCGCGCAGGAGGCGCAAGACATTGCAGGAGCCACGTGGTCAAGCCAGTACTACCTCGAATACACCGGGACATCGATGGCTACGCCGAACGCCGCTGGTGCCGCGGCGTTGGTGCGTGAGTACCTGCTCGAAGTGGCCCAGCGGCCAGCGCCCCAAGGTGCGCTCATCAAAGCGCTGCTCATCCTCGGAGCCGAGGACATCGGCACGCGCAACATCCCCAACGACGACGAAGGATGGGGCCGAATCAACCTCCGCGACACGCTTGCACCAAGCGGTGGACGGGGCATTTGGGTCGACGACCGGTCGGTGCTTTCTCGGACGGGAAACAGCAAGACGTACGTCTTCAACGTCACCTACGCCAACAGCCCGTTCAAGGTTGTGCTCGCATGGTCCGATGAGCGTGGCAACCGATTCTCCACCTCGCAACTGGTGAACGACCTCGACTTGGAGGTCATCGCGCCGGACAACACCACCTACCTTGGCAACGTCTTCAGCAATGGTCGTAGCATCCAAGCCGGTTCACCCGACACCGTCAACAACGTCGAAGTCGTGCTGATCGATGCTGCGCAAAAGGGCATTTGGGAGGTTCGGGTGAAGGACGGCAACCATGGCGGGTCCAAGGCGCAGCCGTACGCCATCGCCGTGTCAGGGCAGGGCGTCAACGACCTGCGGCCGGATCCGCTGATGGTTCCAGACAGCCTGAGCATGGACGCGTCAATTCCTCAGGTCGGTGACCCGGTCAACCTGCTAAGTCAGGTGATGAACATGGGGAACGTCGAGGCAGAAGGCGTTGACGTTGCCTTCATTGTCGACGGGACGGAGCTCGATCGCGTCACGCTGGACCTTTCGCCGGGCGCCATCCGAACCTTGCCGTGGACGTGGACGCCAACGGTTGCTGGCACCTCCGAAGTGCTCCTTCGGGTCGACCCGGACGATGCGATGGAGGAGGTGCAGGAAAGCAACAACGACCTGCTCTTCCCCGTCAACGTGAGCGCTCCGGGCGTGAAGGTCTCTGCAAACGACGACGAGCAGCGGGTCCTGACCTCAGCACAAACGACCTCGTCATGGAACGTCACGCTGACCAACACGGCGTTGATCGGCACCAACGCATCGCTGAGCGCCGCCTCGGTGCTTCGGTCCTCCGACGGGGCCACGATGCCGTGGTACGTCGGCCTCACCGTGGCCAATTTCAGCCTCGAAGGCAGAGGGGAGGCCGCGGTCACCGTCACCGTGGTGCATCAAGCCGGCCCTGCCCCCGGCACCTACCTCGTGCCATTGACCGGTCTGGATGTGGACAATGGCGTGACCTACCCGTACAACCTCACGCTCATCGTCCCGTCGCTCGCCGAGGCGAGGATGACCTTGGATTACAGCATCGTCCCCCTGCACCCCACCGAACCGACCTCGTTCGACGTCGGCTTCACAAACGACGGGAACGGGCCCATCGGCTACGACCTGTTCCTGCAGGCGCCCACCGGATGGTCCGCTGGCTTCGATGACCTCGGCTCGGAACCCGGCGCCACGTCCGGGTCCACTGGCCTCATGCAGCAAGACGCGCAACGGCAGGTGAGCATCACCGTACAACCGCCTGCCCTCAAAACCATCGCGGGGGCAGAACGGACCGTCACGTTGACCGCCATCTCACAGACCGACCCCAGCATCTCCACGGCGTGGGACATTCCCATGGAGGTCATCGCCGTTCGAGATGTGTTGCTGACGCTGGAATCCAACCTCGGAGCGGTGCGTCCCGACGCCTCGGTAGCGCTCGTGTTCAGCCTTGAGAACCGAGGCAACGTCGACCTCGAATTGACGCCATCCTTCGTGTTGCCCAGCGGCTGGAGCATGGACGCTGACACATCCCCAATCTCGCTCTCGTGGACGGGCAGTGAAAACGTTCGTTACATCCTCAACGGTGACGGGAGCGGTCGAAGCGGCGCGATCGAGGTGCGGTTTGGCGACGCAGAGGGCCGGTTCACCTGGGCGTCGACCATCGACGTTCGTGACCTCCCGATGCCCACGCTGGATTTCAACCGGCTGCTTTTGGAGGACGGTTCGTCCTACGACTCTCCGTATGGGGCAGGCAGCCATCCTGCAGGGGAGGCCCTGCAGTTCACGTGGTTGGTGGGCAACGACGGGTCCGCACCGTGGACACCGACGGTGGCCCTCGACCTCGACCCTGGTTTGTTTGGCTCCTGTGAAGGGCCGGGAGCCGTCGCCCCCGGCGCGTTCGAAGTGCTGTCGTGTGAGGTCGTCCTGCCAACCGACCTCGCTGCAGGGGCCGAGGCCTCCTTCCGCTTGGTGCTTGACGACGGCGAGGTCGAGCGTTCGACCGAAGTTGGACTTCTGGTGGCCGAGGTTGTGGCCGTCCGTTTCGATGGTCCGGCAGAGGTGCGTCTCGATGGCGAAACGTCCACCACCGCCTCATGGACCGTGACAAACGAAGGCAACGTGCGGCTGCAGGAAGTCATCACGCTGCGTGCGCCGAGCGGTTGGGTCGCCGTGCTCGACGGTGCAGCCAGCATCGACCTCGAACCAGGCGAAGCACATGTGGTCCGCATTGACGTGCAACGGGACACCGACGGTGAGGGAACGCTCACCGTTGACCTCGGTGACACCGTGCCCGGGGGACGCCTCGACGTCCCGCTGCGTGCCACCTCACTCGGCTCCATCGATGCCGAGAGCACCTCCAACGTTCTCCTCGTGGGCGGAGCTACGGCCCTCATCGTGCTCATCGGAGCCGCAGCCGTCGTGCTCCGAGGTCGCCGTGGGCCATCGTCTCCACCGCTCGCCCCTGTTGCCTTTGGCGGCCCCTCACCTCCGGCGACGCCGGTGAAGGCAGCACCCTTGGTGCAGCCTACGGTTGCTGTTGCTCCCGTGGCCACGCCCGTACATCCCGTTGGACAGGCCCAACAGGTGCCGTGCTGGGGGTGCAGGCAGATGATCCTCGGGGCCATGGTCGGTTGCCCCGGCTGTGGAGCACGCTTCCATGCGCCCGGAAACCACGGATGCGCCGTCCCCGAGGCCTGCCCAAATTGCGGCCAAGCCTCCTCCTCTTTCGTGCAGGCCTGATGGCACAAGGAGGGGCAGGTCTTTCATGGGAGGCACGACCACCCAAAGGCATGGTGCGAGAGCCGTCCGCGTCGCTTCGCCACCTCCGTTCGGTTGGGCTTGTCCTCCTGATGATGCTCTCAACGCTTCCCTTGATGGCCAGCCCGGTCGTGGCCGACGGACGGGACGCCAGCATCGTGCTGACCATCTCGCCCACATCGCAGGTCGTCAACCCGGGCGAATCCGGGGAGTACACCGTCCGCGTCTACAACACGGGCTCCAACCCTGTCTCGGTCCAGTTGAGCGCAGCCGAGGAGCAAACCCAAGAATGCAACCAGTACACCTCGGTGATCACGCAGTTTTCCGGAGCGATTGATGCCGGAACCTACGAAGAGACCACCATGAACGTCACCTTGTCCCAGGTGGCGGAAGGCACCTGCGACACCACCGTGACGGCGACCGCGACCGAGCAGCCGGAACCACCCGAACTGCCCGGGCAGCCGGCCAGTGAGGAAAAAACGGTCACCACCGAAGCAGGTGACGGCTCTGGGAGCGTGCTGTACGGCGTCGACCTCCGAGCCGTGGGTCCGGCCGACAAGGACTGGACAGGTGAGGAGGTCGTGGAATGGGACCTCGAGGTCGAGAACACCGGGCGGGCCGACGCCAACGTGGTCCTGACGGCCGAAGAGCGCGACGCTGCAGGTTGCGCGGACACGGGGGATTTCTCCATCGAGATCGACCCTTCCTCCATCTCGGTCTCGAGCGAAGACGTGGAATCGGTGACCGTGTCAACGGAGGTGCCCGACGGGCAGGACTCCGACCTGTTCTGTTGGGACATCGTGGCTACGGTGCAGAACGACCCAACGCAGAACGCCTCGGACACGCAGGAAATTTCGCTCGATGTCCCTGAATTGCGCACCTGCGACGCGACCCTCTCACCAACCAGCATCAGCGTGGACCCGGGCAAGACCAAGAGCAGCACGGTGACCTTTGAGAACACAGGCAACACCGAATGGAGCCTGAGCGTGGCGAAAACGGGTTCGAAGGCAGCATGGGTCACGGTGGACGGCGCTTCCTCGGGCCTGCTCCCGTACGACACCTCCTCGGACCGCCGCTCCTTCGATCTTGACGTCTCGCCGGACGATTCCGTCGAGGCCGGGTCCGTCACCACCATTGTCGTTCAAGGACGCGACGGCACCAACGTCGCGTGTGAGGCCGAACTTCGCGTCACCGTTGGCCAAACGAGGGGAGCGTCCATCAGCCTCCCCCAGCCGATGATGAGCAACGTGGAGCCGGGAACCAGCCGGTCGACGACCTTCAGCGTCACGAACCTCGGCAACGGCATGGACAGTTTCCGCGTGAGCGCTTCGGCTCCGCCAAGCGGCTGGGTCGTCGCCTTCGACGTCAGCACGGTGTCCGTTGGCTCAAAGCACTCCAACGACCGCAGCGCCGACGTTCAGGTGGAGGTCAGCGTTCCGCTCAGCGCCCTTGCCACGGAAGAAGTCGAACTCACGCTCTCGGTGCTGCCTGGTTCGGGTGGCGAGGCCTACGACGAGGTGACCCTGAGCGTCAGCGTGGCCGAATCGCACGGGATGGACATCGCCGCGAGCGCGTCGCGGCAGCGCGGGCGACTCGATTCCGAACTTCGCTTCCCCATCACCATCGAGAACCTCGGGAACGTTGACGCCACGTTCCGATGCGTGGTGATGTCCCAAAGCCCCGACGAGTGGCCAGTGCACTACGAAGACCGCGACGGCGTGACCTTCGTGGAGATTGACGTTCCCGCGCGCGACAGCCTCACGGTCGACCTGGTGGTTCTGGTCCGTGGGGCCGAAGACCTGGACACCGTGCAAATTGTTGCCCGCGTGATCAACACCGACCACAGTGGCGCGGTTGACGACGACGGAGATGGCCTGCCCGACAACCAGAAAGAAGTCGTTGTCACGGCCACGCGGTCGGACAAACTGTACGCCATGGACGTGCGGTTTGATGCGGGACTGACCGGCGACAGCCAGCGGGTCGAACTGCCTCCCGGTGGCAGCACCACCCTCGACCTCTGGATCCGCAACACGGGCAACGCGTCCTCGGACGTGGCCTTGTTCGAACTCTCAGGCCTGGAAGGCATTGCGACCCGGGAACTGACAGCGTACGGCATCCCGCTCGGCGACACCCTCCTCGTTCCCGTCGGTTACGGCGTCTGGGACGCGAGCCTCAACGGATTTGTGCGGGCCTCGTCCGGGGCCGCGCTGACGTCACCCACCTTGTCTGGTGCGCAGCAACTCATGGTGGGCTTGGATGATTTCGCAGAGAAGCAAGCGGATTACGAAGCCAGGCCGTACGAGGTCTTGGTCCAACTCGTCATCAGCGTCAACGCCGGTGCCGAAACCGGGGACGGTGGGACCCTCGACCTGCTGGTGCTGAGCGAGAACAACACCGCAAACCGCAGCGGCCTCGTCAGCCTGGTGCTTGACGTGCGCGTGATTGAAGATCTGACCTTCGACCTTGGTGAGATGGAGATGGAAGCCAACATCTCCTTCCCAGACACGGCCACCTTCGACGTCACCATCGTGAACGAAGGAAACATCGAGAGCGAGGCGCGCATCTTCACCTCGGACGAACTTCGTGGATGGAGTGTTCGGTTCACAGACATCGGTGATTTGCCGTGCACCACCGAAGAAGGCGACCTGCTGTGCACGATGCAACCCGGAGAACGGCTGATGCTCACCGTGGTCGTTGGTCCACCGTTCGATGCTTCTGTGGACGACGACTTCACGTTCACGGTCTCGGTTGAACCAACCGATGGAGGGGTCTTCAACAGGCGCAACATCGAGTTGACCGTGCATGGTTCGAACCCCACAGGGTTGCTGTCCCTTTCTTCAGAAGCCGTGACCACCATCGGGATCAGTGTCCTTGGTTTGCTTGCCGTCGGCCTTGTGGTGCAAGCCTTGTCGAGCCGCAAGCGCACCGCATGAGCCCACGGCTCACGCGCCGCCGACCGTGCGACGTCAAGCCTGTGCCGGACGGCGATTCGGGAACGCTTATGGAGGGGTCTCAGGTGGCTGAGACCAAGGAGCGTATGCGTTCCCGTGGGGTCTCTGAATGGCTGATGCGACCACCGTCACCGACGCCTATCTCGCGGTCGGCCTCATGACCCTGATCGGCATCCTTGTGCCGTTTGGGGCCTTCCTCACGTCGTACTTCGTGCGGCCCCGGAACGACCCGTCCCGCCCTCACATGACCCGGTCCTACCTCCTCGAAGGCTACGAGGCGGACCACAGCCTCTACCCGCGCCGGCTCTCCACCTACGAGTGCGGCTCTGAACCGGTCGGCGACGCGATGATCCAGTTCCACTTCCAGTACTACTGGTACGCCCTCATCTTCCTCGTGTTCGACGTCGCGTTCATGTTCATGGCGCTCGGTGGGTTCATCGTCAACGACGCCACCGCGCTGGGCGCTGACGAGGACGCGGTGGCCGTGGCCGTCGACCGCTTGCTCGTCCTCACCGGTTTCTTCCTCGTGATGACGCTCGGCGTCTGGCACGTCTTCCGAAAGCGCGGGCGCATCTACATCTGAGGTGATTGCATGACCGACCCAGGACAGAACTACGCCGCGTTCAACAGCTCGGCCCTCCTCGACTTTGTGGGGGACGTCACCGATGAATCCCTCAAGGCCACGCGCATCAAGCAATTCCTTTCCGTCCTCGCGGGCCGCTTCTTCAACTGGGCTGGCCGGAAGTCCCTGTTCACGCTTCACCTCGGCATCAAGTGCTGCGCCATCGAAATGGCCGCCTCCGCCATTCCGCGTTTCGACGCCGAGCGCTTCGGCGTCATCTTCCGCTCGTCGCCACGCCAGAGCGACGTGCTGCTCGTGAACGGACCGATTTCGAAGAAGTTCGCAGACCCCGTGGTCCGCCTCTGGGAACAGATGCCGGAGCCAAAGTACTGCATCGCCATGGGCGAATGCGCCATCTCCGGCGGCCCCTACTTCCAGTCGTACAACATCCTCGAAGGCGTGGACACGGTCATCCCTGTCGACGTGTACATCCCCGGATGCCCACCTCGCCCGGAGGCCCTCATCGATGGCTTTGGGTTGCTGCGTGAGAAGATCATCCGGATCGGTGGCGCCCCCGGTGGTGCCCGAGGGAAGCCGGTCATCGTGGGGGAGGACTGAGCATGCACATCAGCCGAGAACAAAACGAAGCGGCCACCGCCGAGGCCGTGGCTGCGGCCGAAGCGGCATGGGGCGCCCTCGGCGTGACCGCCAGTTCCGTCACGCACAGCAGTGGCCATGGGTACGCCTTCCTCCGGCTCACGGTTCCCCCTGCCCATGTGGTCACGGTGGCGAAGGGCCTCAAGCACGACATGGGCGTCAACTACTGCTCGATGATTACCGGGACCCACTTCCCCGACGGCGGTGCTGAGCGCGGCTGGGAGGTCGTCTACCACCTGATGCGCCAGCCGGTGCGCAACCCAGAGCCAAACACCGCGCACGTCCTCGTGGCCTCGGACCTCAAGGGCATGGACCTCCCCCTCGAAATTGAGGTCGTGGTCCCCCTGCCCGCCGGCGACGAGCCGACGGTCCCCAGCGTCCAATCCGTCTGGAAGGGCGCAGACTGGAACGAGAAGGAAACATGGGACCTCGTTGGGATCCGGTTTGACGGGCACGAGAACATGCACCGCGTGCTCAACCCCCACGACAGCCCGGAAGGCTTCCACCCGCTGCAGAAGCAGCACCAGATTCGCTACCATGATTTCAACGAAATGTACGACGACGCCCAAGGCTTCGTTCGTAAGCCGGTCGACGAGGGCCGGGTCAAGTGAGGAGGGAACGCCATGGCACAAATGTGGATCACGATGGGCCCCCAGCACCCGATGACGCACGGCCTGTGGACGCTGCGCGTCAAGGTCGACGGCGAGACCGTGGTGGACGCCGAAGCCGAACTCGGCTACATCCACCGCGGCGTGGAGAAGATCGCCGAAGCCCGCGACTTCACGCAAGTCACGCCCTACTGCGACCGGCTGTGTTACGTGTCGGCCATGACCTGGTCGTCCTCGTACATTTACGCGGCCGAGGACCTGCTTGAGGTCGAGGTTCCCGAGCGTGCCGAGTACATCCGCTGCATCGCCGCAGAATGCCAGCGCATCGCAAGCCACCTGATGTGGCTCGGCGCCTACGGGCCTGACGTCGGCAACCTGACCATCATGACGTGGGCGCTGCGCGAACGCGAGATGTTCCTCGACCTGCTTCAGGAACTTGGCGGTTCCCGCATGCACTACAACTACCCCCGCGTTGGCGGCGTCAAGCGCGACATCCCTCCAGGATGGTCGGACCGGCTGATTGCCAAGACCAAGTTGTTCGAAAAGCGCATCGATGAATACGAAATGCTGCTCGACGAGTCCACCATTTTCCTCGTCCGTCTGCAAGGCGTTGGGTACGCCACGGCGGAGGACATGGTCGAGGCCGGTGTCTCCGGGCCAAACGTTCGCGCATCCGGTGTGAACTACGACGTTCGCTGGACGCACCCCTACTCGGTCTACGACGAGTTGGATTGGGAGCCCGCCGTTGAGAAGCCGACGAGCGTCAAGGGCAGCGACTGCTACGACCGGTACCGCGTTCGGATGGAGGAGATGCGCATGTCGTGCCGCATCATCCTCGATGCCATCGAGAAGATTCCCGGCGGACGAAACACGACCTACGCCAACGGTGACGAGATGATCCTCGCGAAGGCACCGACCCGCGCCCCTGAAGGCGCGACCGGCTTCAGCAACTACGAGTGCACCCGTGGTGCCAGCCAGTTTTACATCCAAGGCGGTGGCGACGGACGGGGCAAGAACCCGTACCGGCTGTCGATCCGCTCGCCGATGTTCATCACCATCCCGTTCGTGGCCGAGACGATGATCGGCTACAAGGTGGCCGATATCCCTGCCATCATGGGAAGTTTCGACCCTTGCATTGGGGAGACCGACCGTTGAGGTGATGTGATGTCGGGAAGCACGGGTTTGCCCACCATCAACTCCCTCGTGAAAGAGGATCTTGCCGGTCTCATCGTTGACCTTCTGGCCGGGACCCCGCTTGAGGGCCAAGCCGAAGCCATCGCCGCGTTCACCGGTGCGCTCCTGACGTCCATTGTGGGGTTCCTTGCCATCATGCTCTCCATGTTCATGATCCTCTGGATCGAACGCAAGCAGCTCGGCCGCATGATGGACCGGCGTGGTGCGATGACGTCGCTGCGCTCCCTGTGGGTCGGCGAAAACGGCACCACGGCGGGCGAATGGTGGACCATGGTCCCGCTCATCGGACGCCCGATTGGTGCACTGAACCGCTGGCTCAACAGCGCCTTCGGAAACCACGACCCGTCCCGGCCCACCGTCGACCGGGTCGGCAACCGCTCGTGGATGGGCTTCGCGATCTTCCCCGGCTTTTTCCAAAACATCGCGGACGGCATGAAGTTCCTGATCAAGGAGCACATGGTGCCGGAGCGCGCGGACAAGTTCGTGTTCGAGGTCGCTCCGTACCTGGTGATCTCCTCGACGGTGCTCATCCTCGGCCTCATCCCCATGGGGAGCGGTGTGTACGGCCCCAACCCTGAACTCAGCGTGCTGTTCGCCATGGCCGTCTTTGGCATCGCCCCTATTGGCGTGTTCTTTGGCGGCTGGGCCTCCAACAACAAGTACACCCTCATCGGCGGGATTCGTTCGGCGGTGCAGTTGACCTCCTACGAGATCCCGCTGCTTCTCACCGTGCTCTCGGTGTGCATCCTCTCAGGCTCGTTCAACTTCGTGGAGATCATCACCTTCCAGGGCCAGTCCGGCGCGTGGAACCTCTTCCTGCTCCCCCTCGGTGGCGCCCTCTTCCTCATCTCGATGCTCGCGGAAGTCGAGCGCATCCCCTTCGACATGCCCGAGGCCGAAGCCGAACTCGTCGAAGGATGGTGGACCGAATACGGGGGCATGCGCTTCGGCCTGCTCTTCGCAGCAGAGTACATGCGGACCTACGCGGCCTGCATCCTCTTCGCTCACTTCTTCCTTGGCGGATGGCACGCGCCGTTCCACGGCCTGTGGGGCGACCTCCCCATCGTTGGTCTGGCCAGCCCGAGCATCCTGTGGGTGCTGCTCAAGGCCTGGCTCGTGTTTGCCGTGGTCTTCGTCTGGGCCCGCGTCGCCTTGCTCCGGATCCGCACCGACCAAATCCTCGAATTTGGCTGGCGCATGCTGCTGCCCCTCGCCGTGCTCAACCTTGTGCTCGCGGTCGTCTTCCGACTGTTCCTGTTTGACGCCAGCGGTGTTGTTGACGAAGGCCTTGGCAGCGCGTGGTCGCTTGGCATCTTCGCGTGGGCCCTGCCCCTCCTTGTCACCGGTGCCAGCCTCGGCATCTTTGCGTTCCTGTTGAGGGACGAAAACAAGGAGGCAACGCCCGAGCGGATGTTCCACATCCGCACCCTTGAGCCCGCGGGAACGCACGTCCCCGGTACGGAGTGAGGTGAGACCATGCCGATGCACCCCCATGCCCAGCCCAACTTCCGGAACCTCTTCTGGTACCCGTTCAAGGTGACCCTCATCACCGCGCTGAGGACCTTCCCGGTCATCGGGAAGCGCTTCGGCAGCCTCGGTCGAGGGGGCGAGGACTACCACAACACCCTCACGCCGGAGGTGCTGGACGCGGCCAGCAAGGCACGCGCTGAGGGGTCGCTCGTCTACAACGATGTGGCCAAGCACGCGGACCAATACGCTCCAGACCGTGAGGCGAGCGACCTCGTTCCCACCGTGTGGCGCCCTCAGACCATCTTGTACCCGTACGAGCGGCTTGAGGACATGGAGCCGTGGCTCTTTGTCCCGGGGAACTACAACGGACGCATCGGCGTGATCTGGGAGACCTGCACCGCCTGCAAATTGTGCGTCAGCGCCTGCCCGAACGATTGCCTGCACATGACGACCGAACTCCGTGTCGACGTGCTCGACGGTGCGGATGGGGAGCACGGCGGTCTTGGTGCCGACCTTGAAGTCGGTGGCTGGGCGGCCATCGAGCGGACGGAAGCGCTCGAGGACCAGGCGAACTTCAACCTCGCTACGGCCCACGAAGCCGCTCCTGAGGCATGGCGTTTTGGCGAAGTGCTCGACCTGAGCGGCGACACCGCCACCGTGCGCTGGAACGATTCCGGCGTCGAGGAGACGGTGGAGCGCGACAGCCTGCGCACGGCCGACGACCAGATCGTGTCCGGCCGCATTGACCTCGGCCGCTGCATGTTCTGTGGACTCTGCATGGAGGCATGCGGCTTCACGTCCTTCTTCATGACGAACGAATACGACGGCATGTCCGGTTTCAGCCGGCAGGAACTCTGGTTCGACGCGTCGCGCACCCGCGTGCTCCCTTCGGTGCATCAGGAAGCCGTCGATGCGGAACTCGCCAAGCGCGCGACCAAGGAGCGCACCAAGCGCGAGAAGGCCGCTGCCAAGGCGGCCAAGGCCGAGGAGGGTGCCTGACATGGACCTCGGAGCCGCGGCTGAAACGGCTGTGTTCTTTCTCTTCGCCACGGTGGCCCTTGCAGGGTCGTACGGGCTCATCAAGGCGCAGAAGGTGGCGCATTCGATGCTGTTCGTCATCTTCGCCTTCCTCGCCATCGCGGGAATCTTCATCCTGCTTGGGGCGGAATTTCTTGCCGCGATTCAGATCCTTGTCTACATCGCCAGCGTCGGCCTCGTGGTGCTCTTCGGCATCATGCTGACCCGCCGGCAAATCCTCGAGGAGGATTTTGAATGAGGCTGACCTCCATCACGACCCGGCTGGGCCTGCTCGCCCTGCTCTTCGTGCTCCTTGGTGTGCTTGCGGACGAGGGCCTCTGGGAAGGCGCTTCCAGCACCGTGCTCGACACGCCGATGCTGGCCGACGCGATGTTTGGCGCGTGGTCGCTCCCGCTTGCCCTGCTGGGGGTGCTGCTCGCGGTCGCGATGATCGGCGCGGCCTACCTCGTGCGCGACGAGCGCTTCGAAAACCTCGTCTGGCAGGAATCCGGACTTGACGTCGCAGCCATCAAGGCCATGGGGGCCTCCACGATGGAGGGCGACGAACTCACCCGCTTCGCGGCCTACCTCAACCAAAGCGGTCAGGATGTGGCGTCCTTCTTCGCCACGATTGACCTTGACGCTTCGGGCACCATCGACGTCGTGGAGTTCGAAGCGGCGCTGCGCCGCGCTGGCATCGATCACCTCGCCTTCCGCGACGTCGATGCCCTGCTGCGGTCCCTTGACGTCAACGGCACCGGGCAACTCGACCTGCCCGAACTTCACAACCTCATGCTGCGCTACGGCGCTGACGGAGGTGAAGAGGAATGATCGACCCCCTGTACGTCAGCGGACTTTCCGCGATGCTCTTCGTGATGGGCCTTTGGGGGGCGTTCACCAGGAAGAACGCCATCATCGTCTTGATGTGCTTTGAACTGATGCTCAACGCTGCGAACCTCCAATTTGCTGCTGCTGCGGTGCACCACGGCGACGTGACTGGATGGATCTACACCGTGTTCGCCATCGCCATCGCCGCTGCAGAGGTCGCCATCGGTCTCGCTATCCTGCTGTCCATGTACAACCAACACGCGACCATCTCGCTCGATGAGGTCGAGCTGTTGAAGCACTGAGGTGAGCCCATGTCCGCAGAAACCGTCTCCGGAACGGGCCTTGAGGTCCCTTCGTTTGCCCTCCTCATCATCCTCCTGCCAATGCTGGCCTTCCCGGTCATCCTGCTGCTTGGTCGTCTCTTCAACGGCAAAGACTGGTGGCGAGGGGCCCTCAAGGAAGGTGGCCTGATCGCCCTTCCGGTCATGGCCGCCAGCCTCATCGCTTCGCTCGCCGTCATCCGTCGATTCATTGGAGAAACGTCTGCTTCGGCGACCTCGACCGTCATGCATTGGGTCAACTTTGCCTGGCAGGACGCCGCCACCGGCGAGATTCAGCTCTTCAGCATGGACTTCGGTTTCTACGTGGACCACACGACGGTCATGCTGCTGTTCGTGGCCAGTTTCCTCTGCCTGCTGATCAACATCTTCAGCATCGGCTACATGAACACCGACCCGGTGAACGACAACCGCAACCACCGCTTCTATGCTGAGTTTGTCCTCTTTTGCTCCGGTATGCTGGGGATGGTGTTGTCCGATTCCTTCCTCTGGCTGTTCATCTTCTGGGAGCTGATGGGCCTGTGTTCCTACCTGCTCATTGGCTTCTACTACGAGCGTCCCTCGGCCGCCTACGCCGCCAAGAAGGCCTTCCTGACGACCCGCGTGGGTGACGTTTTCCTCGTCATCGGGTTGGCCATGCTCTGGAACCTCTTCCAGCCGCACGCGGTGGGCGGGGACGCCCTCGCTTACAGCGTGGTCTTCGATGGTGCGAACCTGCAGGCCATCGCCGACGCCGGCAAGAGCGGTGCGCTCCAACTCGCGCTTGGCTTCATGTTCATCGGCGCCGTTGGCAAGTCGGCGCAGTTCCCGCTGCACGTCTGGCTCCCCGACGCCATGGAGGGCCCGACCCCCGTTTCCGCGCTCATCCACGCGGCGACCATGGTCAACGCTGGCCTGTACCTCGTGGCGCGGATGTTCCCGATCTTTGGCGCGGAAGCCATGCACGGTGCCTTCACCGACCTCGCCTTCCTCATTGCCTTGGTCGGCGGCATCACGGCGTGCATGGCCGCGCTCATCGCCTTCGTGCAGATGGACCTGAAGAAGGTCCTCGCGTATTCCACCATGAGCCAGCTTGCCTACATCTTCACCGGTCTGGGTGCTGCGCTTTGGCTCGCGAACAGCCTCGATTGGCACCACGACGACGCGGCCCACACCATCGTGGTCGTCGCCTTTGGTGCAGCCTTGTTCCACCTGTTCAACCACGCGATGGCGAAAGGCATGCTCTTCATGGCCAGCGGTTCGGTGATTCACGAGATGCACCACGCCCACCACGACGTGCACCATCACCACGACCACGACGAGCACCATGATGGCCACCATGAGGAGGACCATTTCGATGCACAATCGATGGCCAACATGGGTGGACTCGCGTCCAAACTCCCCATCACCGCGACGGCCATGCTGGTCGGGTCTGCCTCCATCATCGGGCTTCCGCTCATCGGTGGGTTCTGGTCCAAGGAAGGCATCATCGCCAACACCTGGCGTGTGGCCCTCGAGGATCCACGCTTCTTCCTCCCCGCCATCCTCGTGCTCGTGACGGCCGGCATGACCGGGTTCTACATGTCACGCATGTGGTTCATGACCTTCGCAGGGAAGCCGAAGACCGAGGTTGCCGCGCACGTCCACGAGCAAACCCCGTGGATCCCCATCCCTCTCCTCGTGCTCATTCCGATGAGCCTCTCGGCCATCGTCTTCGCCTCCCTCGAAGCAACGCATTACCTTGGCGACACGGGCAGCCACCTCGGCGAGATGGGCCTCCTCGATGGATTCCTCTACGAGATGGAGCATGCGTTCGCAAACCACGACCCCTTCTTCCTCGTGCTGACCTACATCGCCATCGGTCTCTCGCTCGTTGTTGGACCGATGGCCGCGATGGCGTTGTACGGTGGCCAACTCGCGGATGGCGAAGAGGCCAAGCCATGGCTGAAGCCCTTCGTGTCCCTGTCGGCCCGCGTCAACAAGCGCCACCGCTTCGACAACACTGCCTTGGCGGAGGGCTCGCTCGCCACGGCCCTTCAGGAGCGCCTGTACTTCGACGCGTGGTACGACGCGGCCTGTGAGAAGATTGTGGCAGGCTTCTCCAACCTTGCCGCTGTCTTCGACCGCCGCGTTGTCGACGGTGCCATCAAGGGCATCGAGTCGGGCAGCCAAAGCACCTCCCGTCAGGTTCGGAGCCTCACCACGGGCTCCGCCCGTGACTACATCATGATGGCCGCGCTTGGGACGCTGCTCATCGCGCTCGTGCTGTGGGGGGTGGCCTGATGGATCTCGTGAGCATCGTTCTCGTTGGCTTGCCCATGGTCGTCAGCCTGCTGCTGCTGAGCCTTGTCGGGCTGGTTCCTGCGGCGCTCCGTCCACGGTTGGCCGTGCCCATGCGCCTCGTCACCTTCGTGGTCGGCGTGGTGCTGTTCCTGGTCACCACGGGGATGTTCTTCGGCACCCTCGGCGAGGTGGATTGGCTCGGCATCGGATTCAACACCTACGTGTTTGAGGAACAATACACGTGGATCGAGAGCCTCGGTGTCACATGGCACGTCGGCCTTGACGCACTCTCCTTCCCAATGGTGTGGCTGACGGCCTTCCTGCTCCCCGTCACGCAGATCGCCACGTGGAACGAAAAGCGCGGTGAAGTCTACCACCCTCTCATTTTGTTGATGGGTGCGACGCTGATCGGTGTCTTCGTCAGCCTCGACCTGTTCATGTTCTACATCTTCTGGGAATTGACCCTCATTCCGATGTTCTTCCTCATCCTGAAGTGGGGTGGTGCAGAACGCAGGTATGCGGCTCAGAAGTTCTTCATCTACACCTTCACCGCCTCGGTCGTGATGCTGCTTGGACTCGTGACGCTCTACTTCCTGCAGCAGCCCACGCAAGCAGGCGCCTATGCAGGGTCCTTCACCGGCCGCAGTTTCGACCTCGTCAACCTCTCGGAGGTCGCCATGGCCGCCAACACCGACGGGGTGTTCCTCGGGAAAACCATGCAAGCGGTCCTTTTCGTGATGCTGATGCTCGGCTTCCTCGTCAAGTTGCCCGCAGCCCCCTTCCACACCTGGCTCCCCGACGCACACGTGCAGGCCCCCACAGGCGGCTCGATGCTGCTGGCTGGCGTGATGCTCAAGATGGGTGCCTACGGCATGTTCCGAATTCCGGTCACGCTCTTCCCTCATGCGCTTGAACAGTTCCAATTCGCACTGATGTTGTTTGGCTTCGTCTCCTTGGTGTACGGGGCCATCGTCTGCCTCGGCCAGACGAACCTCAAGAAAATGGTCGCCTATTCCTCCGTCTCCCACATGGGTGTCATCCTGCTGGGCATCGCCAGCCAACAGCCCATCGGCTACGCTGCAGCCCTCTTCATGATGTTCGCTCACGGGATCATCTCCCCGATGCTCTTCGCGGTGTGTGGCGCGTTCAAGCACCACTACCACAGCATGGAGATCGGAGCGATGCGCGGCATGGCGAAGCATTCCCCGTGGATTGCGACCTCGATGATGTTCGGCTGGATGGCCAGCCTTGGTCTTCCCCTGCTCGCGGGATTCGTGGCTGAATTCATGCTCCTTGTGGCCTACTGGGCCACGTTTGGATGGTGGATCCTCGGTCCGGGTTTGGCCCTCGCCATCACGGCAGCGTACTACCTGTGGTCCATGCAGCGCACGATCTTCGAGGGCGGTGAGGCGACCCAGCCCCCTGCTGGCATGGAGGGCAAGCCCATCCCCGACCTCGACACGAGCGAGAAGGTGGCCATGCTGATCCTCGCCGCAGCCACCGTCCTCTTCGGCATCTTCCCCTTCATTGCCTTGGACATGATGGACGCGTGGACCCAGGCTGCATTCGTAGTGCTCTTTGGAGGTGCTTGAGATGTCGGAACAGAGCGTCCCTGCCTTCTCGTCGGAGTTCTTCGGCTACTTCGCCGCAGAAACCGTCTTGCTCGTGGGCCTCGTTCTCTTGATCGTCGTCCCCAACCTCGGCAAGGGCACCTTCCGCGTCCCCGGAACGCAGGCCCGTGTTCCGTGGTTCTTCGGTGGCGAGCGCTACGCGTTCACGGGCCGTCCAGACGTGCCGGGCTACATCTCCGTGTTTGTCCTGCTCACGGCCTTTATGCTCCTGCTGAACGACCTTCTGAACGGATGGGACGGCGCCGCGACGAGCGCCTTGGTCCACGCGCATGGCGACACGTCGGTGCGCATCCTCGCCGCGACGCCCTTCAGCCGCTTGATGGAGACCCTGTTCATCGGGGCGCTTCTGTTGGTGGCCGTCGCCTCGCTCGACCGTTACCGCTCGACCCAACCCGGTGCCGTGCGCAGCGTTCGGGAACTGTACAACAACAGGCGTCAGGCGGATTTGCACATCCTGCTGCTCACGTGTGCCCTCGGCATGAGCACCGTGGCCCTGGCGGAGAACCTCTTCGTGCTCTTCGTCGGACTCGAGTTGGCCTCCTTCTCAAGTTACGTCTTGGTGGCGTTCAACAAGGAATCCAAAGCAGGTTCTGAAGGCGGCATGAAGTACTTCATCGTGGGATCTGCCTCCTCCGGCGTTGGGCTCTACGGCCTCTCCTTGCTCTACCTCTGGGCAGGGACCCTTCAGGTGGACGCCTTGGCGCTTGCGTGGTCGAACATCGGTCAGGAAGTGCTGCCGTACGTCGCGCTCGGCTTGATGCTCGTCGGCTTCGGATTCAAGGTCAGTGCAGCACCCTTCCATTTCGCTGCGCCCGACGCCTACGCTGGAGCAGCCTCCCCCTTCGCCGGCCTGCTCGCCACGGCGAGCAAGGCCATGGGCATGGTGGGGTTGTTCCGCATCCTCCTTGTGGTGACGCTTCCGGACGGCACGGAAGGAAGCGCGGTGTGGCTCATGCTCCTCGGGATCCTCGCGGCCGTCACCATGACCTGGGGCAACATCGCGGCCCTCGGAAGCACGAACCCGAAGCGGATGTTGGCGTACTCCTCCGTGGCGCACGCTGGCTACATGCTCGCGGCGCTGACCGCCGTTGGCGTGTGGAACCTCGGTGAGGAAGCCCTGAGCCCGGCGGCCCAGGAAGCATCGGAAGCGGTGCTGACGGCCCTCCTCTTCCACCTCGTCGTGCTGGTCGCGTTCAAGATGGGCGCTTTCCTTGTGCTCGGCGTGTTGGAGAACGAGGGTGAGATCCGCGACGACCGTGCCTTGGCCGGGCTTGGACGTCGCTCCCCGCTCTTGGCGGTGACGATGTTCATCTTCATGCTCAGCCTTGCCGGCGTGCCGCCCCTCTCCGGTTTCCTCTCCAAGTTGCTCGTCATCATGGGGATCGTCAAGGTCGCCGCCGTCGACGTCGGGACCAGCGGTGCAAGCATCGGTTTCCTTGGGATGGACCTGCACTGGGTCTGGGGCCTTGCCTTGCTGATGGTGCTGAACAGCGCCATTTCCGTGTTCTATTACCTCCGAATTGGCGTCGTGATGTTCTTCGACGCACCTGCCGCTGGCCGCGACCATCCCGTCCCTCGCGCCGTCTTTGCGACCGTGGCCATCACCGCCTGCTTGGTTGGCACGTTGCTCTTCGGCATCTGGGGCGACCCGCTCATCGAGGTTTGCCGCTCCGCTGCTGCAGCGCTGCTTGGCTGAGCCTCGTGCGCGGTTGGGTTCAAGAGGGGTCGGTCGCTCGCTCGATGTAGGGAAGCACGATGGGACGACGACGTGAGGAGAAGGTCGACGAAGAAGAGCTCGCTCGCCTCGAGTCCTCCGAGGACGAAGGGAACGTCGGCAAGATCCGCGTGAAGATGCCCAACACGCGCGTGAACGAGATGTTCGCCCTCGCTGAGCAGTTGCTCGGCGGCCGTCGCGTGACTGTGTTGTGCGCCGACGGCGAAACCCGACTCGCGCGGATCCCCGGCAAGATGCGTCGTCGGCAGTGGGTCCGCGAAGGCGACCTGATCATCGTTTGGCCGTGGGATTTCCAGGACAGCAAAGCGGACGTCAAGCACCGCTACACAAAGACGCAGGCCATGTACCTCTCACGCAAGGGCGTGCTTCCCGAAGTCGTGGACCTGTTCGGTACCTCGTACAGCGGTGATGACTTCGACGAGGACGACGACCTGTTCGGTGACATGGACGACGACGACATCATGCTCGATGAGGAGGCTGACGACGACGGCCTCTTTGGGGACGACGACGATGAGGACGACGATGACGACGACCTTTTCGGAGGCGACGATGACGACGATGACCTGTTCGGCGACGACGATGAAGAGGACGACGCGTTGGACACGTCCGACGACGGCACCGCAGAAGAGGGGGCCTTTACGCCCGTTGCCTTCGACGATGCAGACGACGACGAGGACGTGACCGACGGCGTCGACGAACTCTTTGGTTGAACGCTCGGGCGTCATGCGAGGCGGTGGGCTCGGCATGGCGCACGACGACCACTGGGACGAACTTACCGAACGCTCACGTCAGCGCCGCGGGCGGCGCGGGCGTCGACGCCAGCCAGAGATGAGCGAAGATGAGGTCAAGGACCTCGCCCATGAACGCCGCGAAACCGACGCCTTCCTCGCTGGTCTGGAGGACGGAGGGTCCGGGTACCGATGGATGAAGGAGGACCGTTACCGCAGGATGTTTCGTGACATTGAGGACAAACTGCAGGGGGTGCTCGGCGCGGGTCCCTTCGAATGGGTGGACCGTCGTGTGTTCGATCAGGTCTTCGACCGCCTCACCCTGATGTCCGTGTACAAACTGATGTCGGATGGCGTCGTTGACACCTTGGACCACCCCATCGCCCGCGGGAAGGAAGCCCACGTCTTCCACGGGACCACCATGGACGGCGATGCGGTGGCGGTGAAGATCTTCCACACGTCGAATGCCGTTTTCAAGAACCTCGTCCAGTACATCGAAGGGGATCCACGATTTGGAGGGTTGAAGCGCCGGCACCGTGACCTGGTGGACATTTGGGTCAGGAAGGAGCACCGTAACCTTGAGCGCCTTCGAAAGTGGGGGTTGTCCGTTCCTGCTGCGCTTGGCGTGCAGCGCAACGTGCTCGTGATGGAGTACATTGGTGACGCCTCCGCTCCCGCACGAAAACTCCGGGAGGTCGAGGTTGAGGACGCCGAAACCGTCTACGTAGCGCTCCTCGAATTCCTTGCTGTGGCGTGGCAGAAGGCGAGGTTGGTGCACGGTGATTTCTCGCCGTACAACATCCTTTGGCACAACAATGCTCCAGTGGTCATCGACGTCGGTCAAGCCGTCATCGATTCCCATCCGAAGTCCCGTGAGTTCCTTGTTCGGGACGTGACGCGGCTCGTTGAATGGGGGCAGCGTCAAGGGTTGGACGTTGAGGTCGCCGACGCGCTCGTCGACGTGCTGGAGATGCCGTTGGACCACGTCGAAGAGGTCTGATCACTCCTCTTCGTCCCACGAGATGGATTCGTCGTCGGCCAACCCCATCATCGCTTCAACGGCCTCGTCGTCCTCCGGGTCAACCTGAGCGGCTCGGAAACGGCGGTTGCGGCGCTCGCGTGCTTGGTCCAATCCGGGGACCAAGGATTCGAAGCCTGTTGCCTCTGCGTCACCTTGGTCACGCACCTCGATGCTCCCGAGTTGGCGGCGCTCGATCCTGTTCCGCTTTGTCGCCCGCTCAAGGAAGCTCATCACGGACCCATGCTCCGCTCCACCCGCAAGCATGTCAACGGCTTGCCGTGCGAGCGCCAGCCCCTCTTCTTCGGCAATGATGACCACCGTTGACTTGTAGATCGTGATGCTGCTGCCCGTGATCTGTTCGATGCGTTGGCGGATTTTCCCTTGGCTCCCGATGATGCGAGCACGGACGCGCTGCAGTTGCTTCGCGCGCTTGCCGACGTGGTCACGCAGGTCGACCATCTCGAAGTAACACCCGTCATCAAAGAGGCTCACTGCGACCTTGGGGGCCATGCCTCGTCCGATCGCCTTCACCACGTCCGGCATTTTGAGCGCCCGGACAGGGTCATAGGAGCCGGGTTCACCCCACTCCACCTCCACATCGCCGGACTCGGAGTCCACGTGGAGGGCGACGGCTCCGGACGCCTCGGCCAGTGCCTTCAGGGTCACCCCTTTTGCGCCGATGAGCACGGCAATCCGGTCCCGAGGGATGCGGGGCAGCGCCTGTCGCATGGTGTTCCGGCGGTGCTGCCGTTCTTCAATCCCGTGGGCGTCGCCCGAGCACGCCGACCAGCAGACCGGCGAGCAGCACCAAACCAAGCGATGGTGCAAAGGACGGAACGAGGCCGGGCGAAATCGAGGCACCGGTGACCACGAAGTAGGCCGCGTTGTTCGCCTCGTTGTACTCGTCGATGCCGTCGAAGGGGTCGATGACCACGCGGATGTCGAGTTGACCTTGGGTGGTGACCGTCAGGTTCCACTCGATGACCTCCATCGCGTCGTTCAGGTCTGCGCTGTCCACCGTTCGGGTTTCGAGGACCGTCCAGTCCACGTTCGACAAGCGGTCTGCGGGTGCGGTTTCGAGGCGCAGTTTAACGGGGCCACCAAAGTAAGCCTCGTTCGTCTCCAAGGTGGACGTGATACGCACCAACCCTTCGGCCTGCGTGGGCTTCACCACGAGCCGGTCGATCACCGTCCCGGTCGCGTTCCACCGGAGGTCGAGGCCCGGGAGGATCTGGAAGGACGAAGGAACGGTGGTCATCGCATTGCCCGCCGCGTCGGTGACCACCGCCCGCACCATCAGGTATTGGCCGGATTTCGTGGCCCACGATGCCAGCCCGAGGCTGCCGTTCAGCCCACCGGTTCCAAGGCTCACCCAGCGTCCAGTAAGGTCCGGCGTGGAGCCGACGCCGTTGGCGTCGAAGCCGTACTCCATGTACGACGAACTTTCGTCGATGCCCGCTCCATCGTCCTCTGCGGCGAAGGTCACGGCGATGGCTCCGGTTCGGCTTGTCGTCAGCTCAGGCAGGGTCCACCCGAGTCCCTCGGGTGCGGTGAGGTCGACGGCCACGGCCACCTCCACAACCTCCCCGTCGTTGCCGGCGCGGTCGGTGCTTCGCAGGTACACGGTGTGCTCCCCTTCGCTGAATTCGAGCGTGATGGCGTCCTCGGTGGTGCTCGTCCACGTGCTGTTGTCGAGCGACCAGGACGCCGAGGCGACGCCGCTCCCAAAGCCGTCATCGGCGTTGTTGATCAGGCCGCTGAGCTGCACGCTCGAGGTTGATTGCCAACCGCCACTGCTGCCGATGAGCACGTTGTTGAGGCTCGGCCCCGTTCTGTCGATGCCGATGAACACCGTGTCTTGGACGTTGTACCCAGATTCGTCCGAGACGGTCAGGACGGCGTTCCACGTGCCTTCACCCAAGTCCCCGGGGGCCCAATCCCACCCGTAGGCCAAGGTTCCCGGCCCGTCGGTGGCCGGCGTCCCGCTGCCGGGGACGTTGGCGAGGGTGGCGCGATCAAGGTCGTCGTCGCTGGCACCCCAGCGGAAGGCGAGCGTCCCGGTGGCCGCGACGTTGAACCACAACCGGTCGCTCGAGGAGGTGCCGTTTCCGCTCGCCGCGTTGAGCACGGTAAAGGCGGTGATGATGGGTTCCTGATTGGCGATGTCGAAGGACCCGGATTCAAGGGTGACCGTCGCGTTGGCGTCGCTGTCGAAGGCCGTCACGAACACGGTGTAGGTGCCGTTGTCGACGCTCTTCGTGTTGAACGAGGTGTACCACGGGCTCGACGTGGTGTTGACCATGGTCGTCGTGCTGTCCCCGACGAGGTCCATTCGCATCCATTCGACCGTTCCCGTGCCACTGACGGTGATGAGGAGGGTCAACTGCCCCGTCACGGTGTCGCCTGCGGAGGGAAGGGAGGAGGAACTGAGGGTCAGGCCAGAACTCCGTGCGATGTCCGGTGCCTCCGGCAGTTCAGCACCAAGGTTGCCGGGCATGCCCGGCTGGTGGTTGGCATGCACGAGCAGCAGGAGCGCCACCAGAAGGAGCGCGGTGGGCCTGCTGCGCATGCCCTTGAGTGGTCCTGAGCCATCCTTCAACCCTCCCCCGTGCGAAGCACGCAAGGACCGGCACAGGTGAGGTCCCAAGGCGTTCCGGGCGGAGATGGATTGAAGAGCCGTGGAAGGGACATGGCGCCATGCTCCGAGGTCGTGCGACAGGGCTCGTCGTGCTGCTCCTGCTGACGCTCGTCGTTCCAAGCCCGGCGGCGGCGGAGTCCAGCGGCGCCATCGAGGCCTCCGCAGCGACGGTCACCGTCGGTGACGGCTCGACCCTGTACGCGGGGGATGCGGTGACCATCACCATCACCTTCGTCAACACGCAGGTCAGCGCCGCCACCGAAGTGAACTGGTTTGTCTACAAGGACGGCCTGAACAACCTCCTCGATGGCAACGTCGTGAGCCTGATCGAAGGGGGAAGTTCCGTTGACGTTCAGGTGACCTGGAACAGCATCACGGAAGGCGAGCACCGCGTGTACGTGAAGTTCAACCAAGGGGGCGACGCGGACGCGATTTTCAACAAGGCCTTCACCGTGAACGGTCTTCCGGACCTCCGGGTGGCCGAAGCTGAGGTGAGCCCCTCGAACGGCTTGTTCAGCGGCGACGAGGCCACCTTGTCCGTTCGCGTCCTCAACGCGGGAAGCGAGAACGCCTCGGCCAGCCTGCTCGGCCTCCAACTCGGCAGCACCACCCTGCCCTCAGAAGATGTACCGGCCCTCGCAGCGGGCGAAAGCGCGTGGGTGAACACGACGTTCACTGCTCCGGCAACCGGCGACCACACGCTTCGGATCACGCCCGACGTGGAAGCGTCCGTTCGAGAAGCCAACGAAGGCAGCTTCCTCGACGTGGATTTCACCGTGGCCCCTCGCATGGACGTGCGCCACACCGGCGCCCTCAGCATCGAGGTGGACGAGGGTGCGCTGAACGGACCGTGGACGGTCAGCGGGGCCGTCGAGCGTGTTGCGGGCACCGGCACCGACACCGTGCCGATGCGCCTCGAAATCATCGATGAAGAGGGGCACCTTGTCCCGATGGCGCCGTTTGAGGTCGTGCTCGAAGGTGCCGGCTACGCCACCGCCACGTGGGAACGCACCATCACCTCCTCGGAGGTCAGCACCCTTGCACGGGGGGTTCCGCACAACGTGGTGGCTGTGATCGATCCCTTCGGAACCGCCTCCTTCGTTCAAGAGGACACCAGCAACGACCGAAGCGACGCCGTTCAACTCGACCTTGATCCGATCCCTGACGTCTACCTCGACCTGAACGCCATTCCGGAGTCCCCAAGCGTGGATTCGGGCGAGCGCGTGAATTGGAGCGTGTTCATGATCAACACGGGGACCGTCACGGTCCGAGGAACGCTGGAGGTCACCTTTGACGGCTTGTCCTACGACGACCGCATCGTCCTCGACGGCGGTGAAAGCCTGACCTGGTACCCGAACCCCCACCTCCCGACCACGGTCGGTGCCCATACTGCCCAATTTGAGGCGCGTTTTGAGGCCGATTCTGATTCGTGGGACGCTGACCCGTCCAACAGCGTGGCGCGTGGTTCGGTGGAGGTCACGGCACCGCTGCGCCTGACATGGAGCGCTTCAACGCTCGTGCTCACCAACGCCGAAGGCGACCTGGTTGAACCTCCTTTGCAGCCCGGGGCGACGTACGTCATGACGGTGAACGCCACGTCTCAGGAAACGGGAGCGGTGAACTACACCTGCGACGACGGCGCAGGCAACGAGTTCGAGACCATCCCGGTCTCCGTGCTTGAGCGCACCGTCTCCGCGAGCACCGTCGCGTGCTCCTTCGTCGCGTCGCAGGGCCAAACCACCGTCCGCTTCGTCCCCAGCGACCCCGATGTTTCCACCACGTTCGCGCGTACGTGGGCCAGCCTTGACGTGGCGGACGACGGTCCCAGCGATGAGGCCCGCTCGATGCGTGGCTTGTTCCGTTGGGCCTCGTTGTTTGCCCTGTTGTTGGTCGGCGTCTTGGTCACCGCGTGGGCCATCACCCGTGCGCGGGACGAAGAGGTGGATCGGGACATCTTCGAGTACTGTCCATCGTGCGACGGCGAACTGGAAGGCGACGAGGACACGTGCCCCCATTGCCGCTTCGACCTCGCGAAGGCCCGCAAGCAGTTCCACAACTGCACGGCGTGCGGAGAGTCCGTTCCGGACCTGCTGGACAACTGTCCCTATTGCGGGACGGAGCAGGACGTTGCTTCCTACTTCGAGCGACGTGAGCGCGTTCAGCGTGCGGCTCCTGAGAAGGCCTTGCAGGCGCTTCCCGACGACGACGAGGAGGACCCCGACGAGATCGTCAGCGGCAGCGAAGACTTCGCAGACGCCGTCAAGGCCTTCGGCTACGACGAAGACGACCTCGACGACGAGTGGGACACGAACATCGAATCTGCAGAAGCGGAGGTCGGCGCCGCGCAGCAACGGCTCGATGCAGAGGACGTTGACCTTGCGGACCTCACACCAGAGGAAGTCGAAGCGCTCGAGAACTCGGTCACCACCACCTTGCGAAGCGTCGCGGAAAGCTTCGCTGGACAGGACATTGATTCGATCATCGCGGGCAAGGGGAAGGGCAAGGTGCAGGCCCTGAAGGACGACGGCAGCGAGTTGTCGGCCTCCGATGCCGGCATCCGTGAACGCTTGTTCGAGTTGACCGGTGAAGAGGGCGTGTTGCCCGGAGAGGAGGTCAAGGTCGGCATGAGCCTCACCGACGGCTCCCTTGCTGGAAACGAGGTCGGTGAAGCCACGGCCGACTTCACCTTCGAGGACGACAACCCTGCCTCGGAGTCCGTGGACGACGAATTGACACCCAAGCGGGCCGCTCCCCGAAGGCGGGCGCCGCGCCGCGCGGAAGCGAAGCCCGAACCGACGGTTGCGCAATGCGGTGCGTGCGGCGCGGACATCGCCGTCGACGCAACGTCCTGCTCCACCTGCGGCGCCATCTTCGAGTGACCGCGCTCGTGCGGACGACACCTTCACATCCCAAGGGGGGAAGGCGTCATCATGGGTGCTCGACCGGTGGTCGTCGCGCTTGTGCTGCTGCTGCTCAGCAGCACCCTTTCTGGCTGCCTGGCCTTGGTGCCGGCGCGGGAATTTCTCGAATGGCAGCGGGACGACGTTCAGTTGGTGACGGTGTACCACCGTGAGGATCTCTCCCACACCTTCACCGAACTCGCGGAAGCCTACACCAACCAAACGAGTTTCTACGTTGACGACAGCGTCACCCAAATCGACGTCTACTTCAAGGCCAGTTTCTCGTTTTCCGACGAGGTTGGTTGTGCGGACGCTGGCGTGACCCGCTTCGTTCGTGCCACCTTGCTCATGCCGGACAACACCGCAGCATGGGAGACGGAAGTCTGCGAAAACGCCAACCCTCCAGAAGAACACCTGCTGCCGCAGCCTGAATTTCAGCGGGGTGAGTGGGTGCTCTCCGTCGAGGCCCGTGGCGTCGGAGAGGAGTTCCTGAACCAGTTCAAGGACAATTTCAATGTCGTGGTCACGGTCCACCGCGAGTGCGTTCAGTACCCGCTTGACGATGCTTGCGAGTGATCCAGCCGTTGCGGGCAGGACGAGCGCCGCGAGCAATTTTTGCACTTCCCAACGCGTTCGTGGTTGCGCTGGGCGCCCCCTTCGACCATCAGACGTCGAACCTCGACGAGGGCCTCCTCAAGGTCACGGCGTGCCCCATCGTCCCAGAGGACCTGATACGCGGCATCATCGCCGTAGCGAAGGACACCGTACGGGGACGGTCGTCCCGTGGTCGCTTCGACGAGTTGGAGGTACGCAAGCACCTGCATGCGGTGGGAGTCGTGGGGCTTGGCGGGGACCTTTCCCGTTTTTTGCTCGACCGGGATGAACTCGCCGTCAACGATGACGATCTGGTCCGGACGGCCTCGGAGGCCCGTGGTCCCGTCAACGAGCAACCCGTCGCCTTCCTCGTCGTCCGAGTAGGCCACGGCCTCCGCTGCACGGTCCAACCCAGCCCGTTCCCGAGCCACCTCCGCGCGGTGGTACGTGGTCAAGAGGATCTGCAGGCGCCATGAGGCGAGGCCGGTCCACACAAAGGCCACGGCGATGAGGATGAAGGAGGCGTTGGCATCGTCCACAACGGTCACCAGAGCGATGGCGTGGAGGCCAAGCACGATGGCTGCAAGAAGCATGCTCGCCTCGGTTCGACCTGCCTCGAACCAACCGCCGATGAACCCTGGTGGATTCAGCACCGGCTCGACGCCTGAGAGTTCGAATTCCGATGAACGGTCAGGGATGCTCCAGCCAACGGCCTTCCTCCACGGCAGCCAGACGAGGACGATGCCGCAGACAAGGGTCGACAACGCCCACAACGAAAGCAGGCGTGCCAGGGCGCCCTGGTCAACGCCGCTCTGGGCGAGTTGACGTGTGAGCCAGCCTTCGAGGCTGAAGACCAGCACCACGGTGAACCACCATGCCCAGATGGTGACGGAGCGTCGGAAGGCGACCGCTTCCCGGCTGAAGGTCATCATGTCCTCGTGAATTTCGGCGTGCCGGCGTTTTCCTTCGACCACCGCGTCGCCTTGCGCATCCACGCCGTCCCGCGCCAGTTGCCACGACATCGGGCAGTAGGCATGGCGTTCGAGATCGCTTGCGCTGATGGCCGGGAACGTCTCCTCGTCCATGGCGTTGCTCACCTCCTCCACCAATGGGGCGTGTGGCCTTGGGTTGAAGGAGTCAGCGCCGAACCCGGGCAAGCGGCCTCCTGCCGTGGCCCGAAGCGGTTTAATAGAGGGTTCAAGTCGGCGGACCGCAGGTGCCTCTGATGTCCGAAGAAGGTGCACTCCTCGTGTCCGCCAGCACCTACGAGGAGAACGCCGTCAACATCGGGACCCAACAGAAGAGCTCCGACATGGCGCGCTTCATCCAAAGCGTTCGCGACGACGGCCTCTACCTCCTCGACGTCGGCGCCACCGACCAGCGCATCCGCCTCGTGGCGCAGTTCCTTTGCCGCTACGAACCCGGCCGCGTGATGGTGGTCAGCGCCCGTCAGTACGGGCAGCGCCCCGCCCGCTTGTTCGCTGAAGCGATTGGCGCCAACGCTTCCGTTGGCCGCTTCATCCCGGGCAGCCTCACCAACCCCGTTCTCCGCTCGTACGTCGAGCCGGACATGCTCTTCGTGACCGACCCGGCTGCCGACCAGCAGGCCCTCATCGAGGCGGTCAACACCGGCCTCCCCATCGTCGGCCTCGTGGACGCGAACAACAACCTCCGCAACGTGGACATTGCCATCCCCGCCAACAACAAGGGCCGACGCTCCCTCGCGCTCGTGTACTGGCTCCTCGCTCGCGAGGTGCTCAAGATCCGCGGCGAGACCACCGACGAGGCATGGGCTGAAGCCCAGGACCTCGAAGAGTGGCAGTCGTCCTTCTGAACGCCTCACGCTCCTGCGATGAGGAAGTCGGAGACCCGTGCAGCAAAGGCGGCCTCGTCCGCTTGCTCGTGCATCACAGCACGGACGGCCTTGCCGCCTGGCAAGCCCTTCGTAAAGGCCACTGCGTGCCGCTGCATCCACTTGGTGCGCAGACCGGTCGTCTGTTCAGCCAGTTCCAGATAGCGGGACCAACACCAACGCCGAGCAAGGAAATCACGACCGATGCCGTCCGCTGCGTGCCATGCCTCGGGGTCGTGCATCACCCATGGCAGGGACCCTTCCTCCACCCATCCGAGGTGGGCGGCGATCTCGCCGAAGACCTGCGGTCGGCCGATGGCTCCACGGCCGATCATCACGCCTGCTGCGCCGGTACGCTTCAGGCACGCGGCCGCTGAGGGGCCATCCACCACGTCTCCGTTGGCGATGACCGGGACGCTGCTTCGCTCCACGGCCTCGGCAATCACGTCCCAGTTGGCCGTCCCTGCGTAGCGTTGCTTCAGGGTCCGACCATGGATGCATACCCGCCGCGCACCCGCATCTGGGAGCCGTTCGACGAGGTCGAGCACCGTGTCGGGGCCGCTGCCCGTTCCAAGTCGCATCTTCGCGGTCACCGGAACTTCGACCGCATCCGCAACCGCCCTCACGATCTCAAGGAGGTGGTCTGGTTCACCCATCAGCGCCGCACCGGCACAGACGCGGGTGACCTTCGGTGCGGGACAGCCGAAGTTGAGGTCGATGACGTCCGCGTTGTCCTCAAGGAGACGGGCTGCGCTCACCATGTCGTGGATGTCACCACCAAAGATCTGCGGGATGAACGGCTGTTCCGTTGGGTGGGTTTCCATCCGGCGCCACGACGTGGTGGCTTCCCGCGTCAGGGCCGTCGAGTTGGTGAACTCGGTGATTGCAAGGTCAGCGCCGCACTCCCGTGCAAGCAGCCGGAACGGCAGGT
>JALRLN010000060.1 GCA_023254445.1 Candidatus Poseidoniaceae archaeon
AGCACCGCTTCGCTCTCGGGAGCTTGGGTGGAGGCTGCTGCTGGCAAGGGGACTGTGTCCTTTGCTCCCGGTACCTCGGCAGGAGGAGGTGCTGGCGATGAATCAATGGATTCCAAGGAGATGGTCACCTCCTCAACGTCCGCTTCCTCTGAACCTTCCATCTCCAAGCCAAGGGTGTTGGCGTCGAGCCCCGCCTCAAGAAGGCGCTCCACGAGGTCGGCTTTCTTGCCGGAGGTCGGAAGGTCATGAAGAACGCAGAGGGCCTTCAATTTCGCAACCGTGAGCGACGACGACGACGTCATGGTTCCCTCCTCCAAGGATGTCCTCCCATCCAGCCGATTTGAAGGCTGAGGGTCGTTGGCTACGGCTTCGGTGGAATCCGTCACGCCTCGTGGGGAACGAAACCATCGCCATCTGGCCCGCGAACCCAGATCGTTTGGTCGAAACTCCCGTCCGGCATTCGCTTGTGCACGTAGCCGTTTCCTGCGTCGAGCCAGGCTGTTCCGTCCTCGTCCTGCTGCAGCACGGCAGGCTCGGAAGCGGCGGGAGCGGGGTCCTCCGTTGACGGTGCCCCTGACCCTTCGCTTGGTTCACCCGGAGGGCCGCTCGGACCGGAACGAGGTGGGCCGGACGGTCCTGCTGCCGGGGGTCCACTTGGACCAGAGGCGGCAAGGACGGTTTGTTCAATCGTCGCTTCTTTGGGTTGCTGCATTTCACGGACCTCATGCCCGTGCCGCTGTGCGCCCACAAAGGACAGGGCGGCGAAAACGATGGCGGTCAAGCCGAGCAAGCCGGCAATCGCTTGGTTTGGCCACATCTTTCCTGTGATGTCAACCTGCGCCGTTCCCGATTCGTCGGCGTTGTTTTGGTCGACGTCTCGGAACTTCACGATGAGGCAGTACTGGCCGGGGTCCACACGGAACCGCAACTCCACGGTTTCGCCACCAACCACGGTGTTCCCCGTCGTCGCAAAGGCGTGATCTCCCGTAGGATCCGCTTCTGCGGCTTCCTGACCTAAGGACAACGCCTCGGAGTTGGTGCAGTCCTTCTCGTTCACCATGTACCCCACGAGTTCGATGTGCGTTGGAGGTGGGGATTCGACGTCCACCGTGACGCGCACCGGGACATCGGTCACGTCGTTCCCGGGAATGGGCATCCCCCACACGAGCCCCACGTCCTTCGTGGCCTGAGCCCCGGCGAACGAGGCCTGGTATTCCGTGGAGAAGGACATGGGGAAGAGGGCGAACGCGAACATGATCACCGCGACACCAAGGAACATGAAGACGTTCCATCGGGCGCGTTCGAGGCCTTCGAGCCTCGCTTCAAGCGACATCTCCTCGAGCATGTCGTCCCTGTCCTCGTCAACAAGCACCTCGCTGGGGACCGCCTCGATGCCGTCGCCGATGTCGGAGTCCTCGTCCTCAAGCATGACGTCGCGCTGGTGGACCCGACTCTTCAAATCCTCGGCCGTGGATGGCCCCTCGTGAGCGATGGCGTCAAAAGCAACCTGCGCTCGGCGGCGCTCATGCAGCCGAGGTTGGCCATCCTCTCACGGGGCCCTCGGCTGTACAGCACACGACGCTTGGTCGAGGCAGCGCACGACCGCGGCGTCGACGTGACCGTGATCGATCCCCTCTCGTGCTCCTTGCTGGTCGCCGACGGACAGGTCGAAGTCCTTGTGAACGGTGAACCCTTTTCCCACGACGCCGTCATTCCTCGAATCGGTCATTCCATCACGGACCACGGCACCGCCTTGCTCCGCCACCTTGACCAGAAAGGGGTATGGACGGCCATCAGTGCCACGGCGATCCTCCAAAGCCGCGACAAGTTGCGTGCGAGCCAACTGCTTTCGCGAAACCACATCCCGATTCCCCGCACGGTCAACGTCCGTAGCGTGCACGACGTCGAACACGCCATCGACGCTGTGGGTGGGCTCCCCGTGGTGGTCAAGGTCACGAAAGGAACGCAAGGCCAGGGCGTGTTCCTGCGGCATACGGCGTATGAAGCAAAATCATTGGTGCAGGGTCTTCTTCACGCCCGTCAAGACGTGTTGATTCAGGAATACGTCGCCGAGAGCCACGGCAAGGACATCCGTGTCATCATCGTCGGCGACGAAGTCGTCGCCGCCATGCGCCGGCGCGCACGTGGCAGGGAATTCCGCTCGAATTTCCACCTCAACGGAACCGTCGAACCGGTTGACCTCGCACCTGAGTACGCCGAGGTGGCTCGACGGGCGGCGAGGGTGCTCGGACTGAACATCGCCGGGGTGGACCTGCTTGAGGGCGCAGACGGCCCGATGGTGCTGGAGGTGAATTCCAGTCCGGGCCTGCAAGGCATCGAATCCGCGAGCGGGGTGGACGTTGCAGGCGCGATTGTGGACCACGCCATCCGCGATTCGGCCTTCTGCGAGGTGCAACTTGACGGTCTGCTGCGCACCCTCCCCGAGGACGGCGTGATGACCGTGATCGTGCGCAGGCACCGGCACCTCATCGGGCGTTCCATCGAGGAAGTCTTCAACGGCGAGGTGCAGGTCTTTGGCATCCTCCGCAACCAAAGCATGCTCTGGAACCCACCGGCGGACAGCAAACTCCGTTTCGACGACATGGTGCTCTGCACCGGCCCGCGGGCGAGCCTCCGAAGGAGCCTGCACAAGGCTGTGGATTGGATGCCGGACGCCGCGCCAGACCAGCCGCATCCTGACGAACGCGACACGGCTGAACCCTGAGCCATAGGTTCAAGCCCACCACCCCGATGGAGGTCTGCCTTCGGGCATGGGATGCACGCCGCTTCGGCGGCAGGCGGTGACGCCAATGGACACGGACAGAGGGACGCAACGTAAGGCCCTGAGGCCAAGCCAGCGTCGCCTTGCGGTGGACCGGGACGTCGAACTCCCCCCTCGACTCGTGCACATGCGGCATCTGCCGTGGTTGGAATGCTACCTCCAACAACTTCGTACGGAATCAAAGTCGGAAAACACAACGAAGACCTACATGGCCGCCATCCATCCTCTGGTGGAAACGGTGCTCCCCGGGGAGGGCGTCCTGGAGGACGCGGCGGCCCTGTCCGTGGAGGCGCTGGCTGCCCGCATCGAGCCGCTCAACGGACGTCTTGACCGATGGGTCCACAGCCTCAGCGACCTGAAGCCGTCCTCCTTCAACACCCGACTTGCTGCCGCAAGGCACCTCTTGGGTTGGCTCGGCCACCGTTGGCCTGAACACCTGGTGCGGGCGCGCACCGGACGAAAGTTGCCGCGGACGCTCACGCGACGCGAGTTGAGCAACGTGCTCGCCGCCGCGAAATGGCACGAAGACCCGTTGTGTCGGGTGGTGGTGACGCTGATGCTCGACACGGGGCTTCGCGTCAGCGAACTCTGCGACATGGACCTTGACGCGGTGGACGCCGAGGACCGGTCGGCCATGGTCCGCTCCGGAAAGGGCGACAAGGATCGCCTCGTGCTCTTCACCGACAGGACGTTGCACGAACTCGAACTGTGGTTTGAGCAACGCGCCCTCCGCACGGACGACCCCGGGGGTGCGCTGCTCGTCAGCCAGCGAGGCCAACGCATCAGCCCACGAAGCGTGCAGAGGATGATGGAGGCCCTCGCGGATGCTGCAGGACTCCCGCGTGGCCGCCTTACGCCGCACGTGCTGCGCCACAATTTCGCCACCGGCCTGCTGGAACGCGGGGCGGACTTGGTCAGCATCCAACGCCTGCTCGGCCACGCGAGCATCGCGACAACGCGGGTGTACCTCGAAATCGGTGACCAAACCCTGCGTGAAGTCTACCATCGTGCCCAAGCAGCACGAGAGACGATGCCGAGCGTGCCCGACAATGCGCGCCTCGAAGAAACAACCCCTGCCACAAGCAGCGTCGGTGTCCGCGTGGACGAAGCGTGATCACCGGTCCGAAGCGCGGCGACGCTTCGGGACCTTGGCCGGCCCAGACCACGATCTTGAGGGTGACACATGCCCGCCGGCGTGGTTCGGGAGCGGGCAGAATTTACCGGAACGGCACCTCGAGCAATTCTCCTTCGGAGGGACTTCAACGGCTTTGCGAAGCCGTCCGTACTTCCGTCGAGGCACGAGCGACGCTCAGCATGGGGGACTTTCGTGCTTCCGTCACTCCGAGGAGCGTCGCTTCAAGATGTCTGCAAGGCTTGGGGCCTTCAGCGTCTTGCCCTTCTGCTCCACCTTGGTCGAGGAGGTGCTCAGGCGCTCGGTGCGTCCAGCCGTCTGCACCTTGGAGGCGGCAGACTTCACAGCGTCCTTCGCGGTGGAAGCCGTCCCCTTGGCCGCTGCTTTGGCCGCCTTGACGGTGCCCTTCGCTGCCGCTTTCGTGGCCGCTTTTGTCGCGGTCTTGGCCGCCTTGGAGGAGGCGGATTTTGCAGCGGAAGCAACCTTGCTCCCTGCGTCCTTGGCCAGTCCTGCGAGGATCTTGGCAGCGGTGGCTGCGCCAATGCCCGCGGCGACGAGCCCGTCCTTGCCGGCCTCGAGGATTCGTTCTGCTGAATCAAGGCCCGCGGCGGTCAATTTCGCTGCAGTGCCGGGACCCACACCGGGCAGGTCCGTCAGGTCGTCCGATGCTCCCTTCTTCGCCATGAAATCGCCTCGGGCTGAGATGCGGTATGCAGGCTAAGAAGACTTCTCTTGGTGCGTCGAACCGATGAGGACATGAAGGAACTGCACCCACCAAAGGGCATGGCGAGTCCCGCGAACCTCGTCGCTCAGGTCCTTCGAGCGGGCCCTGACCACGAGGTGGACGAAGCCGGAGGCCTTCGCCCTCGTCGAGGGCGGGGCGCTGGGGACGTCATCTACCTTGGGGACGTGGCCACCACCTTGCTGCATGGCCTGCGGCAGGCCGCGGCCATCACCGTCGTGGAGCGCCCTCGGTTTGACGAACAGCGGTGGGTCCTCGACGTTCGGGCTGGAGACCTCCACCTCGTCGTTCGCTCACGCCCGTACTGGGGCTTCGGCCTTGTCGGTCATGGCTACCTGAACGAACTCACCTTCGATGGCGATGCTGACGCTGCCGACCGGCTGGTCTTCGACCTCTGTGCCGCCTTGGGACGTGACCCATGGGTCCTTCGCCACGGCGGCGCCGGCCGGCGTGCGTTGATGCGCTGCGGTTTGGACGAAGCCTCCCACGAAGCGGCATGGAAGGACGCTGTGCGCCGGGGGCGTGATGGACTTCGGGGAGAGATTCGCGCGCTGAACGACCGCCATGAGGACGTTGTGCAGCGGCTGCATGCGTGGCTGGACGGCGCTGAACACGATGCTCGAGCAACCGAAATGCAACACCACCTCATGCAGGTGGAGGAGGACCTTGCTTTGGCTCGACGGGCGTTGAGCGAAGACCATGCGCCGGGCGTGGAGCGAGCGCTTGCCCGAGCCGAAGCTGCCCTGATTCAAGCCGACCCCGTGCACCTTCAGTCGCTAGAGGCTGACGCGGAGGGCAAGACGATGCTTAGCCTGCAGGACGACCTCGACGTCGTTGACCTCACCTGAGGGCACGCACCGTTCATAAGGACCGGGTGGCTCGGCGGGTCGAGCACCATGGCGAAGAAGTCCGACGGTGGCGGCATTCAGCAAGCGGCTGGCCTCATCCGCTACTTCGACGAAGAGTCCGAGCATGCGTGGAAGATCACCAAGTTCCAGGTGTACCTTGCATGCATCGCCCTTGCCGGCTTCTTCTACCTTGTCAACCACGGCGTTGTTCAGGCCGTCTGGAACGCGTTTTGATGCTCACAGGGGCTCGATGAGCACGACCCGCCCGTCGTTCTCGGCCATTCGACGGGCGACGTCCAACGCCGTGGTCATGTCGGTGCAACCACCCAGGCTCAGCGGGGCCCCGTCCTGGTGCACAACAATGCGGTGACGGGCCTTGGCCAACGCAGCGGGGTCAGCACGCTCGAAGATCCAATGGTCGTTCTCGATTCGAATCAGGGCCTCGATTGGCTGCGATGGACCCATGGCGCGTGCGTTGGCTTCGGTCCTTGCAATCAGGGGCGCAAAGTCTCGTTCAGGCCAACGTCGCGGCAAGGTCCTCATCTTCATTCGTCGGTTCTTGTCCACGCCTTCGCGAAATGCCCGTGCCACGCAAATCCCATCCGGGCCGTCCAAAGACGCCCCGCTTGAGCCTCTCACTTCTGCTCATAAGCACGATGGTCGGAAAGCGGCCCCGGACGGCCTGTTTTCGACCTCATGTCGTTCAACCACAATCCAGACCACGCCAACCACCCCGAACCGAGCAGGCATAGGGCGATGATGCCAGCATGGAGGTTCACGATGAGGGTCGCGAAGCCAACAAATCTGAGGGCACGGGTGCTCACCAACCACACCGCATCCTCGTGCGCATCCATGCCCACCCGAAGCGACGCAAGCATCGCCACCAGAACAACGGCGAGCACCGTGGTGGAGGTCATCGCCACCGACACCACGGACCACGCGTCATGTCCGAGCAGCGGCGGCAGAACAAGGGCAAGCGCAACGAGGTGCAGGGCCCAGGTCATCGACACGAACCGCACCACCCCCCTTGGCCCCCGCAACGTGCGAGCAGGAGCCTGGCGTGGCCCAAGCGCAAGCAGCGCCCCTGCTGCGAGCAAGGTGGCTCCACGTTCGGACAGCACGGCCGGGTCGTGCACCATTGCAGCCGTCCATTCGACGAGGCACACCACGCCGAGAAGGACAGACGCTGGACGCGTGACGGCCCCCCATTGGCCGAGCCACGCCAGCGTCAAGAACACCGCGAGCAGGCTCGGTACCACGTCGGCCGCGGCCAGGGATTGGGTGGGCGCAGCCGGTGCCGAAGCGAAGTGCTCGACGGTGCCGTCCAGCCCAAGGACGCACAGCACCACCAACGGAAGGGCTGCCTCGGCCCGTCGACGAAGCGCAGCAGGTCCTTGTTCGAGCGCAAGGAGGACGGTCGTGACCGTCAACGCGAGCACCACGCCACCCTCTGCGATGAGCACGGCGACAAGCCGCTCCAGCCCGGTGCTTGTGCCGTCGAGGTGTGCGGCAAAATGAGGCCACGCACCCGGAGAAATGGAAGCCACCACACGGGCCGTGAGGACCCACAAGGCCCCGCCAACGGGACGCCATCGACGGGCAAGGTCCACGTTCTCAGAGGACAGCGCTCGAGGCCATGCCCACCACGCCAGGCCGGCCACGAGCAGCACAAGGGACGGCGTCGGTGTGCCGTCCATGCCGTGCGGCCCACGTGCGAGGACTTGAAGCAGGCGTCGGAGGGAAGCCTTGAGGAACAAGGGGCCCACGGCCAAACGGTCGCGATGGTGTGGCGTGAAGCGACCTCGCGCGAAGAACTGGCCGCTCAGCCGATTTCGGCCTTGGCGAAAAGCCTCGGCGCCGACATCGAGGCGTGGTTGGACGTGGTCGAACGGCCGCTGCCCGAAACGCTTCGCTTGACCCCAAACCGGTCGGATCTCGAGTGGACACGCCGGACCATCGAAGGCCTTGGAGGCGTTCGCATGCCGTGGATCACGGCACACGAGGCGTACACCATGCCCTTTCCACGCGGACATGCCGAGGGTGAGGCGAAGCAGGTGCTGTCGCTGCTCCACACCACCGGACGCGTGACCCGGCAAGAGGCGGCCTCCATGTTGCCTGTGGAGGTCCTGCCCCTCGAAGGCGCTGAACTGGTCCTCGACCTCTGCGCCGCGCCCGGTTCGAAAACAACGCAAGTTGCAGAACGAGCCATGGACGCCACGGTCGTGGCCAACGAACCCGTGTCCGGTCGCGTGAACACCCTCGTCTCGAACCGAGGGCGGGTGTCCCTCGACAACGTGGTGATCGTTCAACACGACGGGCGTCACTTCCCTCGTATCCCGCCACCAGGCTTTGATGCCATCATCGCCGACCTGCCGTGCACCGGTTCAGCCACCATGCGAAAAAACAGGGACGTGTGGTGGGACTGGCGACCTTCCGCCGGCCGAGGCATGCACGCCTTGCAGGTCGGGATCGCCGTGCGAGCAGCCAAC
>JALRLN010000061.1 GCA_023254445.1 Candidatus Poseidoniaceae archaeon
CACAGGGATCACGTCAATGGGTCCATCACCGAGGCTGGTCGGGTGGTCATCGCCGGCATGGAAGCCATCGTGTGAGCCGTTCTGCACGGACATCGAGAATCGGGACGTGCTGAGCACCTCGAGGAAGGCTCCGATCTGAGCGTCGGACACCACGCGACCGGTCCCGTTGAATTCCATCACGTCCTTCGTCGGGTTGTACTTCTCGTAGGGGAGGAGCCCCTCGGTTGCTTCGCGGAAGGCTTGGTCCGAACCGGCCGGGCCGATCTCAAGGTCGGTGGCGTTCACGATGGTCCAGGTGCCGTCGCCGTTGTCGTTCGCCATGAAATCGTGGTCCTCGTGTGCGTCGAGCGGCAGGGGCGCGAAGGCGATGGCCATGAGGACGACGAAGACCCAGAGGCTGCAGGTGATCATCACGGTGGTTTTCGTGGACGTCCAGGACGCGACCTTGATGAAGAAGGCCGCCGACGGGAAGGCCACGAATTGCACAAGCAGGATGACGGCCATGTTGGCGACCAAAGGCACGCCAAGCACGCCCGCACCGTAGGCGCCTGCAAGACCGGTCACCGCGTTGATGCCGTCGATGAAGAGCAAGTACGCCAGCAGGTACAGGCCGAGGATGCGGTAGGTGCCGAAGAACTCCCCGATGGTGCCCTTCACTTCGGAGATCGCCAATTTGGTCGCCGAACCGAGCGTCAATTCCCCTTCGAGTTCAATGGCGATTGGAGGTTCGGGCACGCGGCGGAAGGTGTAGGTGGCGAAGCCGATGAACCACAGTCCGGTCGTGGACAGCGCGAACGCGGTGGCCCAATCGGCGTAGCCCGTGCCGACCACGAGGCCAAGGTGGATGGCCAACAGAAGCCCGCCACCGATGTAGCCGTACATGTAGGCGCCTGTGGAAATCCGATCGAGTTCCTCTTCGTCCTTGCAGATGTGCGGTAGAAGCACGTTGTAGTACACGTTCCCAACGTTGGTGCCGATGTTCGCGATGAGGTACATGATGGCCAACCACACCCAACGCGCTTCGATGGGAAGGAACAGGGCGGCGCCGAGCAGCACCGTTGCACCGGACGCAACGATGGTCGCCCAGCGCAGCATGAGTTGCTTGATGGGGATGCGGTCGGCGATGACCCCAAGGCCCGGCGAGACAATGGCCACCAGCAGGGCGGCCGAGGCGGTGACGAGGGCAAAGATGCCGTCGGCCGTTTGCGTCATCCCAGCGACGGTGATCTCCTGCCCGTTGGCTGCGATGAAGAGGTACGCAAACCAGGCCGGGAGCACGGCCACAACGACCGAGGTCTCGAAGCCAGACTTGGCCCAGTCGTACATCATGTAGCCACGTTGGGCACGGGAGCGTTCCTCGTCGCTCATGGTCGAGGTCGTGGTTCCTGCAGCAACAGGGGCAGCACCCATGCCACCGCTGCGTCCCATGAGGTGAAGACCGTTTCCCCGTAGCAACCATGGCCGAACGTGACCTGTCGGGGGAGCATCGGTCGCAGGGGTTCATGCAGGACCGGCGCGACCTTCGTACAATGCGAGCACTGCTCATCGAAGGCGGAGGGGTCCGGTCCGCCTTCGCCGCAGGTGTGCTGGATGCCTTGGCGAACGAGGTGGAGCCCTTCGACATCGTGGCGGGAACCTCGGCGGGGGCCCTGCTCGGCGCTGCCTTCCTCGCTGGCCAGCATGGCCGGTCCGCCCGTGTGCTGCGCGACCCCACATGCCGCGCGGCCTTCGGCCGGATCGGTGACTTCCTCCGCGGGGGCGACCTCGTGGACCTCGACCTGCTCTACGACGCGGCTGAAGCCCTCGAACCGCTCGACGTGACGGCGCTGTGCGCAAGCCCAAGCCGCTTCTACGTCACGCTCACCGACGTCGACACGGGCGAAGGTGGCCTCATCGCGCCTGAGCCAGAGGAGATGGTGGACGCGCTGATCGCAACCTCGGCGCTGCCCATCGCCGTGCGGGAACCACGTCACCTGAGGGGGCGGCGCTGGTTGGACGGAGGCATCGCCTTGCCCGTGCCCGTGCAGGAGGTCATCGGCCTCGGCGCCACCGACCTGCTGATCGTACGAACGCGGCAAGCAGGCTACCGCAACAGCGGGCGTTCAGGACGGCTTGCTGCGCCGTGGTTTGACCGAAACCAACCTGCGCTCGCCGAGGCCCTCAGGAAGCGCGGCGACGTGTACAACGCCATGCTCGACCTCATCGACGCTCCTCCCGCCGGCATCCGCATTGAGCAGATCCTTCCCCGGCGTGCTCCTGCGTGTTCACGCACGGGAGGCACGGACGTCGACGTCGTGCGGGACCACCTCATGGGCATGGACGCGGGGCGCACGTGGCTCACCGAACAACGCCTGCGTGCGCGCTGATGCGTCGCAAAGGACCGCAGACCCCACACGCTTCGCCCGGTGCTTCAAAACGGGAAGGGTACGCGCCGAGCCATGGACACCACCAAGGGCCACCCACGACGCTGGCTCATCCTCTCCATCATGAGCATCAGCCTCGTCGTGGTGATGCTGAACAACGTCACGCTCAACGTCGCCCTGCCCGAACTCTCGAAGGACCTGCAGGCCGACAACACCGAACTTCAGTGGATCCTCGACGCATACGCCCTCGTCTTCGGCGGCACCCTGCTGATGATGGGCGCCCTTGGGGACCGCTTCGGGCGACGGTCCGCCCTCCAACTCGGGCTGGTCGTGGTTGGCGGGGCTGCGGCATGGACGGCGTTCAGCGCCGAGACCAGCGGCGAAGTCATCGCCGCGCGGGCGGTCATGGGCCTTGGCGCGGCGATGGTCATGCCGGCCACCCTCTCAATCGTGGTCACGGTCTTCCCACGGGAAGAGCGCCCCAAAGCCATCGGCATCTGGGCGGCCATGGCCGGCATCGGTGCACCCATTGGCCTCTTCGTGGGCGGCTGGGCGGTCCAGACCTTCACGTGGCACGCCGTGTTTCTGATCAACGTCCCCTTCGCGCTCCTGTGCGTGCTCTTGTGCGCCGTTGTGGTGCCGGAATCGAAGGACGAACACCACGCCCCCCTCGACCCGGTCGGCGGGCTGCTCTCCGTCGCTGCGCTCGGTGCCCTGCTCTACACCATCATCGAAGCACCAAACCACGGATGGACCTCGAGCGAGACCTTGCTCTGGGCGGTCGGCGCCGTGCTGCTGCTCGTCGGCTTTGTCGTGTGGGAGCGGCGCAGCGAGCACCCGATGCTGCCGATGTCCTTCTTCCGTGAACCGGGCTTTGCGACCGGGTTGCTCGCCATCAGCCTCGCCTTCTACGTGATGTTCTCCTTCATGTTCACGCAGATGCTCCATTTCCAGTTGGTCCGGGGCCACGAAGCCTTGGCGGCCGCTGTTCGATTCCTCCCCCTGCCCCTCGGCCTCATGCCCGCCGCCGCCAACAGCGACCGCCTCGTCGCCCGCTTCGGGCGGAGGAAGGTGGTGGGCAGCGGCCTCCTTCTCGTCACGGTGGGCATGGTGCTCTTCGCCACAACCGCGCGGGTCGGGACCGCATACTGGGTGCTGGGCCTCGTCTTCTTCGTCCTGGGCCTTGGCATGGGATTGACGATGGCTCCATCGACTGGGTTGGTCATGGAATCGGTTCCGGACGACAAGGCGGGCGTCGGCAGCGCCACGAACGATTCCAGCCGAGAGATTGGCGGTGCTCTCGGCATCGCGATCGGTGGCTCGGTGCTGAACACCTTCTACCAAGATGCCTTCGTGCTTCCTGAAGCCTTGAACGGGGTCGCCTTCCCTGTGGATCCCGCGTCCTCCTTCCCTGCTGCCATGCGCCTCGGAGGGGAACTGCTCGCTCAAGGCAACCCTGCAGGGAACCTGCTCATCGATGTGGGCCGGGAGGCCTTCATGACGGGCATGACCACCGCCACGGGCGTTTCCGCCCTGATTTCGTTGGCGGCGGCCTTCGTCGTGTTCCGCTGGATGCCGGAATCCAAAGGATACACCTCCGAAGAGGAGTGAGGGCGACACAACCTTGCCGCGGGAGGTCCGGCGGCAAGCATGGCCGGCTTCGAACATCCAGATGCGGTGCTGTGGGGGACACTGGCGGTCTGTGCCGTGCTGCCATGGATCCTTCGAAAGGTGACGGTGAAGGCCGTGCGGTGGGCCCTCGTTGGTCTGTTGGCCGCGGACCTGCTGTTGATGCTCGCCACGTACCTTGGGTTCACGACGTACCACTACATGGGGCCGCAGTTGGGATTCTCCCAAAGCGGCAACCCTCAGTCGTGGCTGCTCGTTGCCGCCGCAGTGCTCGTGGTGCTCCCGATGGCCGTTGACGTGGTGCTGAAGAAGGCCCTGAAACCGTGGCGAACGCTCGTGCTCGTCGCCGCCGTGCTGCTCGTCGTGGCTGGCCCGGCGGTGTTCAACATCGTGAGCCTTGAGGCCTACCTCGCAGGAGGCGGCGGCTTCGGGCCCTACGAGGGTGATTACGCTGGGGAGGTCACCGTGTGGAACGACCCTGCGGCGTGGGCGAGCAGCATCCGGGCTGCAGCCGCCTCAACGCTCGCGTTCCCTGCCGTGGTGGTCGGAGGGTTGCTGGTCTTGCGTCGCCGGTTTGCAGCCTGAGCCTCAAATGACGTCCAACGGCGGCGTTTGTGGGGCGAACCGGCGCACCTGCCCGTCGGCTTCGATGAGGAACTTCTCGAAGTTCCAGCGCACGTCCCCCGCATGGCCGCTCGCGTCGCTCACGTCGCAAAGCGCCTCGTAGACCGGGTGACGTCCGGGGCCGTTCACCTCGAGTTTCGCGGACAGAGGAAAGGTCACGCCGAAGCGTTCCTCGGTGAAGGCACAGATCTCCTCGTGGGTCCCCGGCTCCTGTGCGCCGAACTGGTTGCATGGCATGCCCACGACAACAAGGTCGTCGTGCTCGGCATGCAGCCGCTGCAGGTCGGCGTACTGTGGGGTCAATCCGCAGGCACTGGCCACGTTCACCACGAGCACGCGTCGGCCAGCCGACAAGGTGCGGAGGGTGGTGGTGGTGCCGTCGATCATCGTGAGGGCCTGGTCCAAGGCGTCGGTCATGGGTTCCGCCTCACACTGCGGGTTTTCAACGGCTGTGTCGCGCCACAACTTGACGCGCGAAGGCTCAAGGACTCCGCACACGAGGTCGTTTCATGCAGGTCCAAATGCAGACGAGCGCAGGTGACATCCTTCTGAACCTCTACGACGGCAGCGCCCCCGATACGGTGGCCAATTTCGTCAAGTTGGTGCGCGACGGGTACTACGACGGCCTGCACTTTCACCGCGTCATTGAGCAGTTCATGCTTCAGGGCGGCTGCCCGCATTCCCGCGACCCGAACTCACGCCGGGCTGGCACCGGAGGCCCGGGGTGGCAGATCCCCTGCGAGGCCTCGGCCCTCGCCATGAAGCACGATCGTCCCGGCATCCTCTCGATGGCCAACGCTGGTCCAAACACCGGCGGCTCCCAGTTTTTCATCACCACCGTCGCGACGCCGTGGCTCAACGGAAACCACGCTGTGTTCGGCGAGGTGGCGGAAGGCATGGACGTGGTCAAGGCCATCGAAGGCTGCCGCAAAGGGCCAGGTGACCGCCCCGCTGAGCCCCAGCAGATCATCTCCTGCACCGTCGTGGAGTGAGGGAGCCTCGTGGCCCTGCTCGCCGTTCACGGCGGCGCAGGAGGCGACGGGCCTTGGGGCGGCCCCACACCGATGGACCCGCCCCGCCTCGCGTGCATGGAAGCGCTGTTGTCGGACCTCGGCCCTCGCCTTGACGACGGCTCCCTCTCCGCCCTCGAGGCCGTTCGCCTCGCCGTGATGGCGATGGAAGACGAGGGCGGTTTCAACGCCGGCGTCGGCTCGGTGCTCGACGAAACGGGGGCGGTGAGCATGGACGCCTCGATCATGCGAGGCGAGGACGGCGCGGCAGGCGCCGTGGTGGGCGTTCGCCGCATCCAGAACCCCATCGACACCGCGCACGGGTTGTTGCAGGGCGGCTGGCCGCTCATGCTGTGCGCCGAAGGGGCCGAAGCCTTCGCCGCCAAGCAGGGCCAACGCCTCATCGACCCGGAGACCTTGGTCACGGACCTGCGACGCGCCCAGTGGAGGAAGTGGCGTGATGCGAGCCTCCGTCCGGGCGCCACCGACGAGGACGACGCGGCCCTGGACCACGACCTCGGTGACGAGATCGACGGGCCCGGTACGGTGGGTGCCGTGGCCCTCGATGCCCACGGTCGCCTCGCGGCCGCGACCTCAACGGGAGGCATGACTGGGAAACCCGTGGGGCGCGTCGGCGACACCCCCGTCATCGGCGCAGGAACCTGGGCCGACGAGCGCGTTGCGGTGTCGTGCACCGGTGTCGGCGAAGCCTACCTGCGCGCCTGTGCAGCGCATGAGGTGGGGGTTGGAATGCGAGCGGACCGGGCCGACCTGCGCACGGTGTGCGACCACGTGCTCGACCTCGTGGAGCCCTACGGAGGGCGGGGAGGACTCATCGCCGTCAGCGCTGACGGTGACGTCGTGCTTCCCTTCCGTGTCACCCTCATGTATCGTGGTGTGTGGAGGAACGGCGCCGTCACGACCGCGATTGGTCCCGACGTGTGAAGCGAACCCAAAGGTCCACCTTCATAGGGGCCGAGCGGACGCCGTAGCACGTGGGACGAACGAAATCGACGCTTCAGGCGCAGGTGTTCGAATCCTGCGCCACGCGCCTTACGGAGGCGCTTGAACGCGGTACGGTGGCGTGGCCGCTGCCGTCGCCCCCCCTGATCGATCCAGACTTCCCACCGCTGCCACCCAACGCACCTGCGGACGTCACCACCGCTGGACTGGCCTTGCTTGAGGCCGACCGCGGCACCTTTGAGCGGCACCTCGACGACGTCGTCGACCTCGTGGTCCCCCAGCGCATGAGCCTCTCCGATGACCCCTACGAAGTGCACGCTCGCTGGCTGAACCGGCGCGTGGACGACCTCGCTGAACGCATCGTGTACCGGCTCACGACCGCGTGGCTCTCGCAGGCCCTCGACCGTGAAGCACCGAACACCGACCGCTGGTGGCTCGCCGTCGCCTTGCTCAACGGCCTCGCGCAGAACGCGCACGGGCAAGCCGTCCACGAGGGCTACCACCTGCTCGAATCCATCGCCCTCGCGCAACGCCCCGGCACCTGGCACACCCAACCTGACGTTGGACCCCAGCACCTCGGGTGGAACCCGCATGCGGTGGTGCCACGCACAACGAACGTCGAGGCGCATACCGCGGGGACGGAAGCCGCCTCGTGGTTGCTCGACCGGCTGGAAAGCGGTGACGTGGACCGCCGCTTGCTGCTCATTCGCTGGTGTGAACTGCTGCTGGAGCGACCCCCGCTGGTCGAGCCGCTCGCGCTTGTCGACCGGTTGGCACGGCGAGCCAACGATCCCGAGGCTGAGGTTGCGGCTCGCGTCTGCACCTGCTTGGCGCGGCTCGTCGAACGTTCCCTCGACGGCGGCCTTGAGGTCGTGCACAAACTGCATGCCCGCGAGGACGTCGCCGTTCGACGCGCCCTCGCCGACGTCTTGACGCGCTTGTTCCGTCGCGTGACGTGGGAGG
>JALRLN010000062.1 GCA_023254445.1 Candidatus Poseidoniaceae archaeon
GAGTCGTTCCCAGGCGCCTTCCATTCTGGTGCAACCGGCCGGGCCATCGGTAGAGGTGGAGCCGGACATCGCCCCCCTCCATCGTGCGCTTGTCGAGGTCGACGGTGAGGGCTGGCGCCCTCGGCTGACGTTGCGCGAGGCCGTCATGTTTGGGCTTGCGTTGCAGCACGCCCCATCAGGCGAACAAATCTGAACCAAGCAAGGGCAGCAGCACGCTCGCGTCGCCTTCGACGCAGACGTTTGGTGCCTCCGGTCGCATTTTGCCCCATGAAATGGCTTCCCTGAGCCGTGCACCGGACAAGGAGCCGTCGTGTTCGGGGGCTGTGGTGACGTAGACGGCCGCGTCGAGGCCTCCTCGGTACTGGTTCCACCAGATCACGTGATGTTTGGAGATCCCTCCGCCCACCATGAGCGCGTTCGAGCGTGCGACATCCCACGTCAAGTCGCTCATCACCTGCTCGTCGGCAAGGGTGTCGATGTGGAAGTCACGGTACTTTTGCCGGAACATGAACAACTGGGCGCCCACCGAACCGTCGGTGATGCCTGGGATGCATACCGGGATCCGGTGCTCCGCAGCCCAGCGAATCAACGAGTCCTCGGTTCCAATGCGTTCTCCAAGGGCCCACACGAGGTGGATGGAGCCGAATCCCAACCATGCGTCCGCGCCGGTTTTCCCGGTTGTCGCGAGGCGTTCTTCGCGGATGTCTTCGAGGGCCGGCATCACCACGCGTTCGATCACTTCGCCGTAGGACGAGGTTGGGACAATGACGTTTCCAAGGCGCATCAGATCGTGCTCTCCCAATTCAATATCGTCCAGTTCGAACGCTCCGTGGTAGTACGCGTCGTGCCCCCTCGCAATGTCGTGGTCGAGCGTGCCGCAGGTGGTGGAGACCACGTTGAACATTCGACGTTTGAGCGCCTCCACGAAGAAACCTCGCGTTCCCGTGGCGCAAAGGCAAGCAGGGAACGAGAGCCAGTTGAGGACCTTGCTCGGGTCGTACGCTTCCGAGCGAAGTTCCTCGTCCATGCCGCGGAGAATGTCGCGTGCCATGGCCAGTTTTGTGGCTGTGAAGCCGCCCGCCGTAGCCATCTGGTCGAGCAGGCTGCGCGGGGACGACGCGTCGGTGAAGACGTAGTCCTTGACCGGGACGTCAAACTGGTCCGGTTCGATGGGCATGGGCGGTGGTGCCGTCGCGTTCTCTTGAATCAATCCCCGCTGCTGGCGATACGGTCTTCGATGGCCATCAGGCGGTCCCGGAGGCGTGCTGCCTCCTCAAAGTCGAGGGCTCGAGCCGCGTCTTCCATGGCCGAGCGGACCTCGACCGCGAGGTCGTTGAGGGCGGAAGGTTCGAGGTCAGCATCGTCGAAATCCAATTGGAGATTTGATTTTTCAATTGGATTCTCAGGTTCGGAGGCTGCCGCCAGCAACTCCGCTCCAACCCCCTGAAGTGCACCTTCCTGGCGCCCTCCACGCTTGGCCACGAGCCTTCGCCTCCCTCCCATGCTCGACGTTGTTCCTTCGAAGAGCCCTTCCGACTCCTGACCAAGGGATGGCAAGGCCTTGACGATGGTTCGTGGCACGATGCCACGTGCCTCGTTGTACGCCATTTGCCGAGCCCGCCGCTCGAGCGTTTGACGAATGGCCGCTTCCATGGACGGCGAGATTCCGTCAGCATAGAGGAGGACGGCGCCGTCTTCGTTCCGGGCTGCCCGGCCAATGGTTTGCAGCAACGATCGCTCGTTTCGAAGGAAGCCCTGCCGATCGGCGTCAAAAATGGCCACGAGGCTCACTTCTGGGATGTCGAGCCCCTCACGAAGGAGGTTGATTCCGACGATCACATCGATCAGGCCGAGCCTCAAGGCGTTGATGATCTCCGTGCGTTCGATGGTATCGATCTCGGAGTGAAGGTGGTGGGCTTTGACACCCATTCGATTGAGGTAGGCCGCAACTTCTTCCGCGAACTTGATGGTCAAGACCGTGACCAAGGTTCGTTGCCCTTTGTTGATCCTTGCATTGATCTCGGAGAGCAAATCAGCAACCTGCCCTTCCGTCGGCCGAACCTCCAAGGTCGGATCGAGCAAACCGGTGGGGCGAATCTCCATTTTTGGAAGGTGGCGAATCGCTTGAATCGTGTCGTACATCGAGGCAGCATCGGGGGATTTCTTGGCAAGGTCGGCCGGTCCAGCACCGCCTTGAGAAGCAGCATGGCGCAGGCTTTCTGGCACCTTCTGCCCTGTGATTTCGCAGAGGTGACGCAATTCCCGTTCCCCGGGTGTTGCTGAGACGTAGACCATCTGCGGCACCAAGGCTTGGAACTCCGGCAATTTCAGCGGGCGGTTGTCCGCGGCGGATGGGAGCCGGAAACCGTGCTCAATCAGGTTGGTTTTCCTGGCCCTGTCCCCATGGTACATCCCCCCGACCTGCGGCAGGGTCACGTGGGATTCGTCCATGATCACCAAAAATCGTCGAGGGTCGCCGTGGAACTGGCGGGCGCACGCGGCGAAGAAATCGAGGAGGCAATACGGGCGCTCCCCTGGGGCTCGTCCATCGAAGTGTCGGGAGTAATTCTCGATGGCGAGGCAGTGCCCCACTTCACGAAGCATCTCCAGGTCGTATTCCGTGCGTTGTTCGAGCCGGTGCCGCTTCACGTGCTCGTGGACTGCATCGAGTTCCTTCAGTCGCTCACTGAGTTCGTCCTCAATCCGCTCGAGGGCCTCTTCGAAGCGCTCGGGGCTGGTCATGAAGAATTCCTTGGGGTGGATCCACGCCTCATCGAGTTCGTCGAGCGCCTCCCACGATACGGGGTCACACACCCACACGCTCTTGACGCCCTCAAAGTCGAAGCGAATCCGAAGCGGGTCGTCCCTGCTCGGCATCCAGACGTCGAGGACCTCCCCGCGGAGGCGAGCCTGCCCACGTTCAAGGTCCGTGCTTGTTCGTGCGTACTGCAGTTCAACAAGCGCACGCATCAGGTCTTGAGGCTCGATCTCCTGTCCAACGTGCACCCGAAGGTGGTGCTCAAGGAAGGTTTCAGGTGGATTGAGGCCATAGATGCACGACACGGAGGAGACGATGACGCAATCCGGCCTCGAGACGAGGCTGGCGACGGCGGAGAACCGTTCCTGTTCGATGCGTTCGTTGATGGAGAGTTCTTTGTCGATGTACAGATCCCGCTTCGGAAGGTAGGCTTCAGGTTGGTAGTAGTCGTAATGGGACACGAAGTACTCAACAGCGTTTTCCGGGAAGTATCCCGCAATCTCGTGGTGAAGTTGCCGTGCGAGGGTTTTGTTGTGCGAGAGGATGAGGGTTGGGACGTTCAACCGTTCGATGAGGTTCGCCATCGCGAAGGTTTTGCCGGAGCCCGTGACGCCAAGCAGCACGCATCGCTCTTGCCCTTGCTCCAACTGCTGAACGAGTTCCTCGATGGCCGCGGGCTGGTCGCCTGCCGGCTCGTGCTCAGCATGAAGCCGAAAGCGGCACACGTCTGGGTGCAACCCTTCCAGCGCGGCTCCTGCGAGGGCTTTCGAGAGGTCGAAGGGGTCGCGATGCTCAAGGTCGAGCAGACCGGGGTCTTGGTCCGCGACGCCCTCGAAGGCACCTTCGTCGTCCCACGCCTCGACCACAGGTTGACCCCGTGTTCGGGCCTGCTTCAACCCTTGCCGACGTCAGGGGAGGTAGAGGCCGCCGTTCACGTGCAGCACGGCGCCGGTGATGTAGGCACTGTCCTCGGAGCACAGGAACGACACCACGCCCGCCATGTCTTCGGGCGACCCGAGACGTTTGAGGGGAACCTCGTCCTCGCGCTCGCGTCGCTTCTCTGCAGAGTCGCCGCTGAGCAAGTCCGTGTCGACGTATCCCGGTGCAAGCACGTTCACCCGCTGCCCTTGAGGGCCGACGTCCTGAGCGAGCGATCGGGCCCATGCAGCCAAGGCGGCCTTCGACGCGGCATAGTCCGCCCCGTGGGGTGAACCCCGGGTCCCCAATTGGGAGCCAACGACAACGATTCGCGCTCGAGGCGTGAGGTGCGGAGCAACCGCATGCCAGACAAGGAAGGCACCACGGAAATTCACAGCCATGGTTCGGTCGAGGTGCATCAGGTTGAGTTCGGAAGCGGGTGTGCGGTCGTACCGTCCGTGGTTGAGCACCAGCACCTCGATGGACCGGGACATCCATGGGTGGGTTGCGAGCAGTGCGACCTCCGCCTCATCGGAGCAATCCACCTTGACGGCAAGGGCATCCCCTCCTTTGGCCCGAATCGAGGACGACACGAGTTCAGCGGGCTTCGAAGACGTGGTGTAGGTCAGAAGGAGATCGTACCCGTCTTCGGCAAGCCGTCGGCAAACGGCCGCTCCGATGCCGCGGCCTCCTCCAGTCACCAACGCGACGGGCCGGCTCACTTGTCCTCACCTGTGTGTTCGGCGAGGATGCGCGCAAGGTCAGGGGCCGTCCATCCTTCGGGCTTCATGACCTTCCCGTCCTCCCGGCGCAGGACCTTTCCGTCGACCAACTTCGCCATGTTGGAGCGGTGGACTTCAGCGAAGGCTTCGTCGTAGAGGTGATGCAGGCCGTGGTTGAGGACCGAACCTGCAAGGATGTAACCAATGTCCGCCAACGCATCGAGCACCTCGACGAGGTCCCCGTCGGCCACGGCTTGTGCGTATTCTTCCACCTCTTCACGTAGCAATTTGATCCGGAGGGCAGCAAGGTCCTCCGTCCCAAGTCCTGGCGTGTCCAACGTAGGGATCTCAAAGGCCTGATTGAACTCCAGCAGAGCCGTTAGCATCGGGTTCATGCCGTCCAACGGGACCCTGCGGCCCTTGAGCACTCCGCTCCATCAGTCGAGCACGGGTACATCGACGGCGTAGGCGATGAAGAGGGCGACGAGGAGAACCCATCCCGTGAGCATCGACGTTCGGAACAACATGCGCTGGAAATCCTTCCAATGCTCCATGCGCAGCACCACGGCCACGTTCGCGACGCCCATCGTGACGGAAGCGGCCACAAACCAAAGGTTGTCGACGGGGTTGGCGATGGAAAAAAGCACGCACCACACGACGGTCAGGACCACCGTGGTAGCGGAGGTGGCCGTCGGACCGAAGCGCGACGGGAAGGAATGGATACCCTGGGCTTTGTCGCTCTCCTCGTCCATGCGAGCATAATTCAGGTCGAAGGCAGCGATCCAGAGCGCCACGCCAAGCGACAGCGGCAGGATGGTTGGCCTCCATAGGAACGCTGTGTCGGTCGTCTGCATGCCTGTGATGGCCGCCCAGCCGTGCACGTCAGCGGCAACAGCCACCCATGCCCCTGCTGGAGCAAGACCGAGGCAAAGACCGAGCCAGAAGTGGCACAACCACGTGAAGCGTTTCATGTAGGGATAGGCAACGAAGGTCAGGACGGGCAGCCACGCCATCATGAGCGCCACGGTGTTGAGCATCACCGCACCGACCAGGAGCATGGCAAGGAAGGCGGCCGCGAGGCCCCATGCCGTGCGAAGCGACATGCTTCCAGAGGCGAGGTGCCTGCCCTTCGTGCGTGGATTGGCAGCGTCGACCTTACGGTCGATGATGCGGTTCAAGGCCATGGCCAAGCCGCGTGCTCCGACCGCTGCGAGAAGGATCCATGCGAGGTCAAACCCACCGCCCTCACCAAACTGGCGCGCTGCGATGAGGAATCCAATCAGCACAAAGGGCAAGGAGAACAGGGTATGTTCGACCTTCACGAAGTCGAGGATATCGCGAACGCCGATGTTACGACCCCCTCTCGTGGAAGGTAAGGTGCGGTGGCCATGAATAATTCGCGAGTTCTGGATGCTGCTTCACCTTCTCAAGGGTCTGCTCGTTGTGCAACGTTACCGCAGGCCAACGTCGCACGCCGTGTTCCTCGGATGGAATGGGCGTCGTTGCATCCCAGCAAATGCGTCGACGTTCGTCGTCGAAACTCAATCCCCGCCCAACATCAAAGCGGGAGAAAAGTTGCCACAGCAGCCTTCTTCGTGCCTTTTCCGTGTGGAGGTCGAGGTCATCGTCGGTGATCATCAACCATCGCACGTGTTCCGCTTCGTCCAATTGCCAAATTCGATTTCTCAATTGAAGTACCTGCGATTTACGTCTGGATTCACCTTCCCCACCGTTCGGCTCAAGTTCGGCACCGGTTCGGGGACTTGGTCGACCTTCAACGTGCGTGGTGACCACCAAGATGCTCGTTCGGAGCAGGCGAGCGTCGCTCACACCGTCGATGTCCAGCACGGCCCGCAGGTCCTCCCCACCCCAACCGGGTGCTTCTGCCTCACCGCGCCTCCAGGCAGGGGCATCCCGTTGGAAGGACCCTTCCAACGGCGAAGCGCTGGACCTTGGGTCGGTTGCCGGGATGGACGTCGCGTCAATCAAGACCTTGTCGTGCACGTTTTCGTAGGGGCTGGCCGCTTCCAAGGCGTCGGCCACCATCCCGTCGAGCACGAGGACGTCTTCGGCAGGGTCCACCTTGCTGTTCAAGTCGTCAAGGAAGCCTTCGAGGTCCTTCGGGTCACGATCGGCGTCCACAACCACGATCGATTTCAGGAACATCATCTGCCCCGCCCCAAGCAGCCCAAGCGCCGTTTTCCTCGCTTGACGTGGGTAGCGCTGTTTCGACGCGACGATGGCGAGGTTGTGGAATCCGGTTTCTAGCGGGAGGTGAACGCTGACCACATCGCGATGCTGGAAACGGAGCACAGGGCCAAATTGCCGGCCAATGGCCTCGCCAAGGAAGCCGTCTTCCATCGGGGGCAAACCCACGATGGTGGCCGGCAACATCGCGTCCTTCCGCATCGTGACAGCGGTCACGTTGAGCACCGGGTAATGCCCCGTGAGGGAGTAGAATCCGTAGTGGTCCCCGAAGGGCCCTTCGAGTCGGAGGTCTGTTGGGTCCGTCCATCCTTCGATGACAATGTCGGCTTCTGCAGGGACCCAAAGGTCCTGCGTTACGGCCTTTGTGATTGGAAGCCTCCGGCGCCCGAGGATGCCGGCGAACTGGTATTCTGAGAGGTTGTCCGGCAAGGGTGAAATCGCGGAGAAGATCAACTCCGGTGGGCCTCCAAGGCAGATGGCCACAGGCATGCGCACCCCTGCTGCGGCATGGTCGGCTCCGTGCTTGTGCACTTGCCAGTGCAAGCCTGCGTGCTTTGGTCCGAAGATTTGGGAACGGTACATGCCAAGGTTGTGCTCGCCTGTGGACAGGTTGCGAGTCACCACCAAGGGGAGGGTGATGTATGGGCCACCGTCCATGGGCCACGTTGTTGGAATCGGCAATTTGGTCAGGTCCGGGTTCAGGTCGACACGACGTTGCGCCCGACCCCTTCGAACTCGACGGGGGGCAAAGGCCAGTGCATCCATGGCCAGCGGCAACGCCTCCCATGGGCGTTTGAGGTACCGAGGGACGTCCGGTTTCATCATCGCAACCAT
>JALRLN010000063.1 GCA_023254445.1 Candidatus Poseidoniaceae archaeon
GTCCGAGGAGGAGCAAGCTCGCATCGAGGCCCAGATCGCCGACCTCGTCCACGCCAGCGAACACGGTGATGCCTCGGTGCTGGAATCCTTCGAGGCCGCGTACGGGCCCGTGCTGGAGGGAATGTTGGAGACGCTTGCGCGGCTTGGCATCACCTTTGACGCGTTCACCAAAGAATCGACCTTTGTCGTGGACGGCAGCGTCGCCGCCGTGATGGACGAACTCGAAAGGTTGGATATTCACGGCATCGCCGAGAACGGGGCCCGCTTCCTCGACCTCGGTCAACGGGGCTTGAAAGGCAAGACCGAATTCTTCTACCGAAGGGCCGACGGTTCGTCGCTCTACGCCACCCGTGACCTGGCCTACCACCGTTGGAAGTGGACGCAAGCCGACCACCTCATTGACGTGCTCGGGGAGGACCACCGCCTGCAGGCCAAGCAGGTCGGGATGACCTTGGCCGAACTCGGTGTCGAGGCTCCTGAAGTTGTGTTCTATAGCTTCATCAAACTCCCTGAAGGCAAGATGAGCACGCGGCGTGGCAACGTTGTGTTCATGGATGACCTCCTCGAGGAAGCCTCTGCTCAAGCAGCCGACCTTGTACGAGGGCTCCGCCCCGACTACGATGACGATCAGGTGCACGAGATTGCGGAAGCCGTCGCCATCTCGGCGGTCCGATTCAACATCATTCGCGTCAGCCCTGAGAAGGGGTTCACGTTCACGTGGGAGGACGCTTTGAGCCTTGACGGAGGTTCAGCACCGTTCGCGATGTACGCCCATACCCGTGCCTGCTCCATCGCGCGCAGGCTTGCTGATGCGGGCTGGGCCGGCGCCGGAGCGGTCACCCTTCCTGATGCACCCGCGCCAGGTTTGGTGGACTTGCTTCGCGTGCTGGCCGTCCACCACGATGTGCTGATGCAGTCGGTCGAGCAGCACCGACCCCACCTGTTTGCCCTCCACCTGCTCGACCTGGCCACGGCCTACAACGCGTTCTACCGGGATTGCCCCGTCCTCGTGGACGGTGAGGTGCACGCCACCCACGCAGCGGTCAGCGAACGGGCACGTCAGGTGCTTCACGACGGTCTGGTCGGCGTGGGCATTGTGCCGTTGGAGCAGATGTGAGGCTCAGGCTTCTGCATCCAGCGCTTCGTCCGCTTCTCCCTCGCTCCGTTCTTCGTGCGCATGAACGTCCGCTCCAACGCCTTCCAAGGCATCAAACGCCTCCTGAGGGCTTGTGCAGCGCTGGAAAAACCGCGTCGGCGGCCATCCGCAATCGACGGTGTTGGCTTCGGTGGCGTGCTCTTCGATCCATGCTTCACAGGCGCTCCCGTAGCACAAGGCGCTGAACTGGCGCAGGTCCACCCACATGGTTCGGCGTCGACAGACGGGGCAGGCGCGTGCCTGCAGGTGGGCCAACTCCGTCATGCCGTGCTCGCCGATGACGTCGAGTTCCCACGCGACAACGCTGGCTCGCTCGAGGCGCACCTGGTCGGTGCGGCGCAGGAAGGACCGCAGCACGCGCCACGCGGTGGCTTCTTCCCGGAAGCAGCCGAGGCCCGTGGGGGTGCCGTCCTCCTCAACGACGGAGGGGACGTACACCCGCGTCATCGACCCGTCGGCCATGCTGCGAAGGTCCACGGGGGGAGCATGAAGCCTGCGGCTCATGCGCTGCGTGAGGCTTCAACCCAGGGCACGCCACCGGGATGTGGGAGGGGTGCGTCCGGCTTTGCGATGCGCACCGTGGCCCGGACCACGCCGGGGAGGACGACCATCCGGTCGAGCATCGCGTCCACCATGGATTCCATCAGTCGATGCTGGACACCCGGCGTGAGCAGCACCTCGTCCACGATGTGCTGCAGTTCGGCGTAGTTCACCGTCGAGGGCAGGTCGTCGGCTCGTTCACCTTCCGTGTGCACCTCGGCGTTGACGATGAAGGGCTGCGGGGCCGTGAGTTCATGGTCGAACCAGCCGTGGGTCGCCTGCACCTCGTAGCCCTGGAGGCCGATGCGATACCCCACGTGGTCACCTCAGGCTTCGTCCTTTTCGTGGACCCAAATGAGGTGCCATCCAAATTCCGTGCGCACCGGTTCGGACACCTCGTTGAGGGGCAGGTTCCAGACCGCACTGTCGAAGGGGCGGACCATTTGGCCGCTGCGGAACCATCCAAGGTCCCCGTTGTTGGATTTTGAGGGGCAACTGGATTTCTTACGGGCCATCTTTTGGAAGGCCTTCAGGTTCGTGCACTGCTCCCGAATCTGCAGTGCTTCGGCTTTTGACGGCACGAGGATATGCGACGCATGGGCGCGACGAGGGGGCATGGACGGGGCCTCACGAAGGTGCTCAAGACCGTTCCGGCTCAGCCCCACGCCAGCCAACGGAGGTAGGTGCCGTAGACGGTGACCGAAACGCCGAGCGATTCGGCGTTGAAGCGGCTCATGTCGTCGGCGTAGGTGTGGTATTCGTAGGAACCGCTGCCGTAGCAAACCACCGCTTGCCCCTCCTTGCCTCCGGGAAGGTCGTACACGAAGGGGCCGTGGTCGGAGTTGTAGGGCATCCCGTTCTCCGCGCCCTTCGGGCCGTCGAGCAAGGAGAAGCGGACCTCGTACCGGTCGGCGACGTCGCTGCGCTCGGCGCTGTAGACCTCCCAGATGCTCCTGATGTGGTCGTAGTCCTCCTCGTTGTTTGTGAACATGGAGAGGCTGTTGCCTCGGCTGAAGTCGATGTCGACGTGGTTCATGTCGAGGTTGATGTAGAGGCGAAGGTCGTCGGCCAACGCTGCACCGTTGGCTTGCACGTACGCTCGTGAGCCAAACAACCCTTCCTCTTCACCTCCCCAGGTGCAGAAACGGACGGTGCGTTCGGGTGTTCCTTGCGCTTCGGCGATCTTCGCGACCTGTCGCGCCATCTCGAGCACGCTGGCGGAGCCTGACGTGTCGTCCACCGCACCAGGCCCGGAATACACGGTGTCGTGGTGGGCGCCCACAAGCACGACCTCGGAGGTGGTGCCCTGCAGGGTCCCGCATGGGACCTTGACGTCGAGTTGGCCGCCGTTCGTGACGTCGATGAACATCTCCAATCGAGCGTTGTTGGCGGCCAGGTCACGCATCGACTGACCGGTCAGGTTCGAGACGGCGATGAAGGCGATGTCGGGCATTGAGCCACCGTTGGCGTCCTTGACGGCGCTTGTGTCGACCGATTTGAAGATCGGCACGCAGTCGTCGGCTTCCACCTTGCCGCAGTTGTAGTTCGTGTTCACACGAACGAGCGCGGCGAGGTCGTTCTCGATGGCCTTCACGAAAAGGGCGGTGTTGCCGCTGATGGTCCCGCCGCTGTCGACGATGCCAACGGCCCCCGACGCGTCGGACCAAAGGGCATCGTCGCCACCGTCGCCGAGGTCCACCAAGGGGATGTTGTCCTGGAAGGCGACGTTCACGGAGCCAGAGTATCCCTGAATGACGTAGTCGATGCGGTGCTCAAATTCTGTAATTTGGGAGCCGATGGATAACGGCCCTTCGCAGGGGCTGTTGCCTCCCAAGCCTCGCAAGCACATGCGAAGGCTGGGCTCGCTGTTGACGCTGAACATGTCCACTGGGTAACTGTGCATCTGCGTCTGGTAGCCCATGCTGGAAAAGTTCTCGAGGATGGATTCGGCCGCTGCGTGTTCGTACGCGGAGCCGGACATGCGGCCCTTCCACTCAGGATGGCCGAGCGCGACAAGTCCGGCGGCATAGGCCTCGGCCTGGGTCGCGTCAAAGTCGATGAGTTCCCAGTCGGGCTCCTTCGCAAAGCCGAGCAGGCCCGGCGCGGCCAAGGCGACCGCCGTCATCATCGCCGCGAGCAGCACGGCCACAACGACCCCGAAGGGCAAACCAAGCACGGATTCCCTCCGCATCATGGCTAGCGCTGCCTCCTTTCTGGTGAGCGCAGCGTGGTCCCCGTGCGTGGTCATCCCCGCTGCGACCGCTTCGCCGGCATCGGCTTCGCTCGCTTCAACCGACGTTGGCGACGCGGCCTCCTCAAGGCGCGCGATAAGTTCGTCCTTCCTGCCCGACACAGGAAGCCCTGCTTCGCGCAGGCGCTCCTTCAGTTCGGCGACGTTCAGGACGGACAGGTCCTCGGCCATGACCAAGGCTCCACTCGCGTCTTCAAGAAGCGAACGGTATGCCGTGCCCTCAGAGTTCGTCACCGCTCCAGCGACGGCCAAGGTTGTGGTCGACGTCCAAGCGGTCAAGGATGCGGGCCACGACAAAGTCAACCATGTCCTCAACGGAGGTCGGGTGGTTGTAGAAGCCCGGCATGGCTGGGAGCACGGTGACGCCCCAGCCGGAGAGTTTGGCCAGGTTTTCGAGGTGAACCGTCGCGAGCGGCGTTTCGCGGGGGACGATGATCAGGTGCCGTCCTTCCTTCATGGCGACGATGCCAGAGCGGGTGACGAGGTTGTCCGAGATCCCCGCCGCCAACTTGCCGATGGTCGTGCCGGAGCAGGGGCAGATGACGACCGCGTCAATCCTTGCCGAGCCAGACGCCGAGCGAGCGGCGACGTCGTCGGCGTCGTCGAGGACCACGCCGTGGGCTTCAGCAAGGTCCTCTGGCGTCGTGCCGCATTCGTGGCGCAACGTCAGGCGACCAGAGGGCGTGACGACGAGGCGTACGCGGCGCCCTGCCTTGACGAGTTCCTCGAGGACGCGGATGCCATAGACGGCACCGGAGGCCCCGCTGATGCAAAGGACGGTTTCCCCACCCATGCGTCGAGGCCGGTCCATGCGCACTTCAACCCTTGTCCCCGGTCGCTGGTGCCGGGCGAGGGCGTCGGCCGAGCGCTTCCTCGCAGGTGTCGAGCAAGGCTGCGACAAGGTCCTCCCGTCGGACCTGCCTTCCAAGGGCTGCGAGGCTGGTGGTGGTGTCGGGCGAGAGGCCGCATCCGGCCAAGCCTTCGACGCGACCGGCTGGCGTGTCGATGTTGACGGTGAGGCCGTGCCTGCTCACCCAGCGAAGGAAGGAGAGCCCGATGGACGCGATTTTTCGACCGTCCACCCAGACGCCCTGCATCCGTTCGTCGCGGTGCCCTTCGATGCCGAGGCGCGACAAGGCGAGGATCACCCATGCTTCCAAGCGGTGAATCACGGCCCGGACGTCCTGCTCTCCGGGCAGGTCCCAACGGACGATGGGGTAGGCCACGAGTTGCCCGGGTCCGTGCCAGGTCAGCCCCCCACCGCGGTCCGCCTCTGCCACAGCATAGCCATCAGGAGGGCGTTGGCCCTCGCTGCGTGCCTTGGGGCCGATGGTCACGACCTCCGGGTGTTCGACGAGGACGAGCAGGTCCTCCCGCTCGTCGGCGATGCGCTCCTGTTGCCACTCGCGCATCCGTGCATCGATGGTGCCCCACGGGGTGGGGTCGAGGCCGAGGACGTCGAGGTGGCGCATGCCGACCCCTCAGAATCGACCTGATGAGCCGAATCCTCCTGCTCCACGGTCCGTGCTGCCGAGTTCTTCGGGCGTGCATTCCGTCACCGTCACCTGAGGGACGGGGGCCACGAGAAGTTGCGCGACGCGTTCACCGGCTTCGACCACGTAGTGGTCGCCTTCCCCAATCCACGTCATCATCACGGCGAGTTCCCCGCGGTAATCGGCGTCGATCGTGCCAAGGCCGTTTGGCATGATCAGGCCTTTTCGTCCGAGCGAGGAGCGGCAGCGGATCTGCGCCTCCCATCCCTCTGGGAGGGCCATCGCCAGCCCGGTGCGGATGAGCGTGGCCTCGCCTCTGCCGACTTCGGTGCGTTCGAGGGCGTGAAGGTCCATGCCGGCGGAGGCTGCCGTGGCCCTGCGCGGCAGGGTCGCGCGCTCGTCGAGGCGCGCCAGTCGGAGTTCAACGGCGAGGTCGTGCATGGTCGAAAACAAACGAAGGGGGACGTTCAATGCTTCGCGTTTTCCAGTGGAAATGAAGGGGTTGAAATCACTAATGGCAACAGTGTTAGTTTTCACCTTCACGGTGGTCCCACGCACATCCTCATAAGCCTCGGACCGTGAAAAACGAATCCCGCGTCCGGGCCCAACGCCATCCATCTGCACGCGTGCTTCGGCACAACTGCCGAGATGGTTATAGGCCCTCCACAGCGGGAGAGAAAAGCCGTTGCGCATTGGAAATGGGGGGTCTCGTCGTGGTGATTGACAGCAGCAGCGCAGATGGCTTTGATTTGGACCTCTCTTCGGAGTTTACCGAGCCGATGCTGAAGGAGAACCTCGACCGCTTCGTGCTCTTTCCCATCCAGCATTCCGACATCTGGGAGATGTACAAGCAGGAGCAGGCCTCCTTCTGGACGGCCGAAGAAATCGACCTCAGCCAGGACCAGAAGGATTGGGACGCCTTGAACGAGGGCGAGCAGCACTTCTTGAAGCACGTGCTGGCCTTCTTCGCCGCCAGCGACGGCATCGTCAACGAAAACCTCGTGATGAACTTCTCGAACGAAGTCCAGTGGCCAGAAGCCCGTGCCTTTTACGGCTTCCAGATCATGATGGAGAACATCCACGCTGAAACCTACTCGCTCCTCATCGACTCCTACATCAAGGACGAGGCAGAGAAAAGCCACCTTTTCAAGGCGCTTGAGACCGTTCCGTCGGTCAAGAAAAAGGGCGACTGGGCCCTGCGCTGGCTGTCGCGAAAGCGTGGTTCTTTCGCGGAGCGGCTCGTTGCCTTCGCGGCCGTGGAGGGGATTTTCTTTTCCGGCTCGTTCTGCGCCATCTTTTGGCTCAAGAAGCGTGGCCTGATGCCCGGCCTCACCTTCTCCAACGAACTCATTTCGCGGGACGAGGGCCTGCACTGCGACTTCGCGTGCATGCTTCACAGCAAGCTTCAGCGGCCGACCCCGGAGAACGTCATTCACCGCATCGTCTCCGAGGCCGTGACCATCGAAACCGAATTCGTGACCTCTGCGCTGCCCGTTCGCCTCATTGGGATGAACGCTGAGCACATGCAGCAGTACATCCAATTCGTGGCGGACCGGCTCCTCCAGTCCCTTGGCGCCTCCAAGCTCTATGACGTGCAGAACCCCTTCCCGTGGATGGAGATGATCTCCATGCAAGGCAAGACGAACTTCTTCGAAAAGCGCGTCGCGGAGTACCAGAAGGCTGGGGTCATGGACAGCACGCTGGGTTCGGTCCAGCAGCGCTTTTCCATGGACGAAGACTTTTGAGCCTCCTTCAGTGATTTAGAATTCCCGCTCGCGACAACATCGGAGGCATCATCATGGCAATGCAGGTCATCAACAGGAACGGAGAGCGAGAAGACGTCCGCTTCGACGCCATCAAGGAAAAGCTGGAGGGGCTCGCACAAGGCCTCAACATGGACTGGGTGGACGTTGACCTCGTCACCAAGACGACCATCGAAGGCCTGTACGACGGCGT
>JALRLN010000064.1 GCA_023254445.1 Candidatus Poseidoniaceae archaeon
GCTTGCTCGCTTGCGGCGGGCAGAATCACGCATGGCGCTCACCGACTGGGACGGCGCGCTCGAGGACCTGAAGGTCATCATCGAGGCCGTGCCAGATCACCACCACGCCCTCACGCAACTCGCGGCATGCTACGTGGCGCAGGAGCGGCCAGAACGAGCCGAAGCACCGCTGAACGAAGCCCTGCGTGCAGCGCCGGGGCACGCACATGCATGGCACCAGCGCGGACTGCTCTACCTGCAATGGGAACGGCTCGACGAAGCCGCTTCGGACTTTGAAGCGGCCATTCGCTGCCGAGGCGATCACCTTGACGCACGGCTGCACCTCGCCGCCACGCACCACATGCGCGATGACCCCGAAGCGGCGGCAGCAGCCTGGCGTGCGGTCTTGGCCATCGACCCAGAGCACGCGGTGGCTCGGCTTCGTCTGCAGGAAACCGAACAGCTGCTGACAGCGTGAGGCCGGCAACGGCTATCACCTTGGACCCCAAGCGCGCAGCATGGGCCTTGAACCCGGTCACGCGGCGCCTGACTTTGACCTCCCGAACGCGAACGGCGCGGTCGGCCCCTCGCGGATGTCGCTCGCAGACGTCATCGGCGAGCACGGCGCCATCGTTGTCTTCGAGTGCAACCATTGCCCGTACGTTGTGGCCAGCGTCGGCCGCCTGAACGCGATGGCGGAGCATGCCGCTGGCCTCGGCGTTGGCTTCGTTGGCATCAACAGCAACGACCCGGTGGTCTACGAAAACGACTCCTGGGAGCACATGGTCAAGAGGGCGGACGGTGGCATGCCGTACCCCTACCTGCACGATCCAGAACAAACCACTGCGCACGCATGGGGGGCGGAGCGAACCCCCGAGGTCTACCTGCTCAACGCAGCAGGCGACGTGGTGTACCGCGGCAGGATGGACGATTCACCCCGTGACCCTACCGCGGTTCAGGTGGAAGACCTCCGGTTGGCCCTCGATGCGATGCTCGCCGGCCACGAGCCCGCGGTGGCACGCACCGAGAGCATTGGCTGCTCCGTGAAGTGGAAGGCCTGAGGCCTTGGCATGGACGAGCGCCTGCGCGCCTACGGCGCCGAATGCCTCGGCACTGCATGGATGGTGGCCGTAGGCACCGGCAGCGTCGCCCTCCACGCCTCGCACGTGGTCGTCTGCCTGACCTTTGGCATCGCCGTGGCGGTGGCCATCCTCGTGCTTCGCTCCTCGTCCGGGGCCCACATCAACCCCGCCGTGTCGACGGCCTTCGTCCTAAGTGGCCACCTGCCGCGTGAACGCTGGCTGGGGTACGTGCTCGCCCAATTGCTTGGTGGCCTGCTTGGAAGCGCCGCCGTCGTCCTACTGATTGGCCCTGAGCAGGTGGCTCCAACGGTGCTGGCCTCAGGGATCTCCCCGCTCGAAGGCGCTGGCCTTGAAGTGCTGATCACCGCTGCGTTGATGGCGTCCATTTACGCCATCGTTGCCCTCAAGGACGAATCCACGGTGGCCGTCGCCGCATGGGTTGGTGCGACCGTTGCGGTGTTGGCATGGGTGGCAGGGCCCCTGACGGGTGCCTCGATGAACCCCGCGCGGACCTTCGGCCCCAACCTCATCTCGGGAGAGGGCTTGCTCGTGTTCTATGCGCTCACCACCACCACCGGGGCGGCCTTGGCCGCGGTGGGATGGAACCGTTTCCGAACGGCTTGATCAGTACTGCTCGAGCACGAGTTCGGTCGTTGTGGACGCGATTTCGTCGGGCGCTGCCATCCACATCCGGTCCAGAAGTTGACGGAGCGACATGGTGTCCGCAACGTGCACGAGGGCAATCAGATCCGCATCACCTGAGACTTCGTACACCACCTCGACACCTGCCCAGTGGGTCACTTCGGCGGCGAAGGAGCCAATCTCAGCACCCGGGGCGACCTTGATGCGAACGAGCGCGGTGAGTCCAATTCCACCTTCGCGGATGGTGTAGCCCCGAATGGTGCCGTCTTCCTCCATTTTTCGCACGTGCGTGCGCACGGTTCGCTCGCTGGCTCCGACTTCCTTCGCGAGTTCCACGTAGGAAATCCGGCCGTTCGTCCGGAGGGCGGCGAGGATGGCGCGGTCGATTTCCGTGAAGCGGCTCATGTCCACCCCCGGTGCATGCTCCTTTATGACTCCTTTTCCCGGATTCCCTCCTCTTTTGAGGCCAACCTTTCCCGATTTCGGGGGTGCTTGGGGAGGCTCGGCTTCAAGAACGGGGCGCGCGCCCTCCTCCCCGTGGCGAGCGTTGAGGGCATCGAACGGTTGCAGAACTTCCTCGACGAAGTCGCCGACCTCGAGCTGACGGCCGAGGACCGCGAATGGGTGCAGGTGGACGTGGCCGCCATGCTGGACGGCAGCGACGTGATGATGCACGATGTGCAGCCGCTGACCGGTGCAGCCCTCTTGTTCCTCCCCATGGGCGTGGTGATGGTTGAACCCACCAACCGTTCGATGCGCCATTACCCACGCTCCTTGCTGCACCTCTTCATCGACGACCAACGCCTCGAGGCACTTGCGGAGGGGCCGCTGTTCAGGGTTGAGTTGTTCTCGATCTCCCCTGCCGACGAGCAACTCTGCTGGCTGTTCGAATGCTACGTCGAAGAGGACGTGCCCGCCGCTCAGGCCGCTGCTGCCCGCTGGATGCGCTGGCTCAACGAGGCTTGAACCTCCGCACCGTTGAAGGCTCGGGCCCGATACGGTCGTTCAGGGAGCAGCATGAGCGGCCACATCTCTGGACTTGACGCCCGCATGATCCTCGATTCCAGGGGCACCCCCACCGTCGAGGTGGATTGCTTCGTGGACGGTGTGTTGGCCGGCCGCGCTGCGGTGCCTTCCGGGGCCTCCACGGGCCGCCACGAAGCCGTTGAACTGCGCGATGGTGGCGACCGCTGGAGGGGAAAGGGCGTTGAAGCGGCCCTCCTCGCCGTGAGCGAAACCATCGCCGAGGCGATCGTCGGCCTGCCCGTGGACGAGCAGCGCGTCATCGACGAGGCCATGGTCGAACTCGACGGGACCGCAAACAAGGGTCGGTTGGGCGCCAACGCCACCCTTGGCGTGTCCTTGGCGTGCCTGCACGCTGGTGCTGCCCTCCACGAACTTCCGGTGTGGCGCTACGTTGGCGGCGTTGCCGGGGGCTTGATGCCGGTGCCGATGATGAACATCCTCAACGGTGGTGCGCACGCTGCGTCCAACGTTGACGTGCAGGAATTCATGGTGGTCCCCCACGGTTTCGACCGGTTTGAAGACGGACTGCGCGCCGGCGTCGAGACCTACCACGCCTTGAAGGCGGAACTTCGCAAGGACGGTTTGCTCGGCGGAATCGGGGACGAGGGCGGCTTTGCTCCAAACCTCCCTTCCAACGAGGACGGCCTCAGGTACCTCGTTCGTGCCGTTGAATCGGCAGGGTATTCCACGGAACAGATGGGCATTGCTCTGGACGTGGCCAGCACCGAGTTCTACCGCGACGGTGCGTACCACATCGACGGCCAAACCCTCGACGCGGAAGGGCTTGGGGACCTGTACGCTGGATGGTTGGACGCGTATCCTGTGCTTTCCATCGAGGACGGCTTCGCCGAGGACGACTGGATGGGTTGGTCCCGGTTCACCGCACGGGAGGGGCACCGCGTGCAGATCGTTGGTGACGACCTGTTCGTGACCCAGTCCGAGCGGCTCGCACGCGGCATCGAGACCGAGGCGGCCAACGCCATGCTCGTGAAGGTCAACCAGGTGGGCACCGTGACGGAAACGTTGGAGGCGATGGAACTCGCTCGCCGCCATGGATTCAACAACGTCGTCAGCCACCGCAGCGGCGAAACGGAGGACGTCACCATCGCCGACCTCTGCGTCGGCACGCGCGCAGGGCAGATCAAAACCGGAGCGCCTGCCCGCAGCGACCGCACGGCGAAGTACAACCAGTTGCTGCGCCTTGCTGAAGACGTCGACGAATACGCGACGCCGTTCGACGTCTAATGCCTCCGAAGGACGATTTAAAGCATCGACCATGTACTATCGGCGTGGGAGCTTGGATTCGCTGGCAGTTTCATGATGTGGCTCCTCGTCGCCCTCGCGTTGTTGCTGATGCTGGCCTACGCCAACCGTGAACAGGAACAAGCCTGACCCCATGGTGGCAGGTCATTCTTCAAAGGAGGCGGGCACGAGCCACCGCCATGCGCACCGCGCTTGCCCTTGTGACGATGCTTTGCCTCTTGACCCTCGCTCCCGCTGCCCTGGCGGAAGACGACGTTCAACCGACCGCCGTGGTGACCCCCGAAGCCGCCTGCGACCACGTGGTTCGCATCGCACCTTCGGGGATCAAGTTCAGCCCCGCCTCGCTCGAGGTGGCGGACGGCGACACCGTGTGCTGGCAGTGGACGAACGAGTCGATGGCCCACAACGTGGTGGAGACCACCGAAGAAGGCGGCACCACCCCTGCTGAGGGTGGCATCGACAGCGGTGAGGCCAACACCACGATGGACTTCCGCGTGACCTTCACCGGTGACCAGACCTTCACCTACGTCTGCGAGCCCCACGCCTCCTCCGGCATGGTCGCCACCGTGACCGTCGGTGAGGGCGACGCCGTCGACGAACCGGAAGCAACCACCGGCGACGACGAGGGCGAGGACACCCCCGGTTTCGCGGCGATCACCGCCGTGGTGGCCCTCGCTGGCGCAGCCTTGATGCCTCGACGCCGTGCGTGACCACCCGGTGAACACCGTGGTCCTCCGACGTCACCTCCCCGGCGTCGTCGCGGTCCTGTTGTTGCTCGTGGTCGCTCGTGAGGTGTGGCCCTATGCTGATGTGCACCAGGCTGAGGTAGGGGACGGGTGGACGGTCTCGGACGTGACGATGGGCCTTGGGGGTCCGACCTGCCTCGAGTGGCTCGATGCTGCGCACCTTCTGGTCTGCGACCGTGACGGAGGGCAGGTCCACCTCCTCAGCATCGGGCTCGTCGATGGCGAGTGGACGGTCGAGGACCAGGTGACGTGGCTCGATGGCCTGGACAGGCCACACGACGTGCTGGTGCTCAACGAGACGGCGCTCGTGTCCGAATCCGGGCGGCTTCGAAGCATCGCCCTTGACGCGGCAGGCCCGCTCGTCCCGCCGTCCGGCCCATGGTCGGTCCTGATCGACGACGTTCCGACGGGCAACCATCAGCCGAACGCCATCAACGTCCTTCCCAACGGAACGGCGGTTTGGCACGTTGGTTCCACGTGCAACGTGTGCAGCGAGGCCGACGAGCGGAACGCCGCGTTGGTGTGGGTCAACCCCGAGGACGGTTCCCACGGCGTGTTGGCGTCCGGTGTCCGGAATTCCTTCGATGGGGCATGGGTCCCGGGGGTGGGCTACCTGTTCAGCGACAACGGGCGGGATTGGGACGGCGATCATCCGCCCGAGGAGGTCAACCTCCTCGTGGAGGGGGCTGCGTACGGTTGGCCAGACGATGAGCCGGACACCCCCGTTCCTCCCGGCACCGTCGGCCCAGTGGCCACATGGCTCCCGCACAGCAGCCTCAACGGGCTGGCCGTGCGGCCAGCGACGTCCAGCCTCCCCGGGGGCAACGCGACGGTGTACGCCACGGTCTACGGCTCGTGGAACAGCGTCGTGCCCGTTGGGCACGAGATCGTCCGCATTGACCTCGCTCCGTCGGCGGACGGAGGGTGGGAGGGGACCACCACCAGTTTTGCCACCAACCTCGGCACCCCCCTTCCCATTGCCTTCCATCCCGACGGCGACCTCTTCTACGCCACCTTTGGTGGAAACGGGCGACTGCACGTCATTCAGGCGGAGTGATGGCGCCCGTCATGAACAGGGGTTCAAGGCCTTCAGGCACCGCAGCACGGCCATGGAGGACCTGCGCCACGAGTACGGGGCCTCCCTCGACGAGGGCCTGATCTCGACCACGGCCCCGCTGGCTCTTCTTCGAACCTGGGTTGACGAGGCGGTTGCTGCCGGGGTGGCTGACCCCAACGCGATGTGCTTGGCCACCATCGGCAGGGATGGAACACCGCGCTCACGCATGGTGTTGTGCAAGGGCATCGAGGAAGACGCCGTCCTCTTCTACACCAACATGACCTCGGACAAGGCGACGCACCTGCTTGCCCGCCCTGAAGCGTCCACCACGTTCTGGTGGCCCGATGCCGAGCGCTCCGTCCGTGTGGTGGGCCACGCCACGCCGCTGGACCGCGACGAGGTCGAGCGCTATTTTGCCACCCGACCCCGCTCTTCACAGGTCGGCGCGTGGGTATCCGACCAGTCCTCGCCCATCGCAGACCGCGCCTCCCTCGAAGCGAAACACGTGGAGGTGCAGGCACGGTTTGCCTCCGGTGAGGTGCCGTGCCCGCCGCAGTGGGGCGGTTTCCGGCTGCACGTGCGCGAGGTGGAGTATTGGGCCGGCCGCCCGGCTCGGCTTCACGACCGTGTGCGCCTCCGTGCGGAAGCGTCCGGCTGGTCGATGGAGCGGCTGCAGCCCTGAGGTGAGCGGATGGAGGCGAGCCCTGCGCTGGTGGACCGCGTTCGCGCGGCGTCCTCGGTGCACGTGCTTGGCGCCGGCCTGAACGAGAAGCGCACCGCCCACACGGCGGTCGGTGCGCTCGCTTCGCGGGGCTGGAGGGTGGTGCCCGTGCATCCAAGGGACGCTGGAGCGACCGTGAGCGGACGCCCGATCCGTCCTTCCATCGAACCGGGATGCCCCATGGAGGTGCTCGTCCTCTTCCTCGCACCGGAGCGGGTCCGAACGCAGGTTCGGCGCCTCTTGCTGCAGGCTCCCGACCCGACCCCCTTGGTGTGGTTGCAGTCCGGTGCGGAAGACGAGGTCGCCATCGCATGGTTGCAGGATGCAGGGTGGTCCGTCGTGGCCAACGATTGCCTTGTTCGGTTCGTGGAGCGGCACAACGTCACCCGACCGGCCTCACCCCTTCCGTGGTTTCGCCAAGTGGCCGACGAGGACGGCTCCGGATGTTCGGTGTGGACCGTGCACGACCCCGGAGAAGATGCACCCCTTCCCTCGACCAACCTTGAATGGGTGGGGGACCTCGCCGACCTTGAACACTCCACCCACACGGTGCCTGCTTACATCCGACGCCTCCGACAGAACGCAGAAGACCTGGAGGCCTGCGCCCGTCGGCTTGCGCAGTGAGGTGAACCCATGACCGCCATCCTCGATCGATTTTCGCTGGGCCACGTTTGGACGACGGTGGACCCGTTCCTGTTCTGCGTGCACCACCTCGACCATTACCCCGAAGGCGACGGACGCATGGGGCCGAAGGCGTCGTTGCGCGGGAGGAACATGGGCCAGGATTTCGGCGGCAAGGACGGGTGGAGCATGTACCACGGGATGCAAGTTCCGGGCTTCCCTGCGCA
>JALRLN010000065.1 GCA_023254445.1 Candidatus Poseidoniaceae archaeon
TGGGTGTGGTTACACAGAGGACCCGCTGTCCTCTCTTTCCGAGCCGAAGGCGGTGCTGGACACGGCCGTCGTTCGGGAAGGCAGCGAGGTGAGGTCGGCTGCAGCCTGGTGCTGGCGCTCACCCTGGACATCCCAGGTGCTCGTCCAGACGCCAAAAGTGCTGCTCAGTGTGCCGTTCTCGTAGTCCTCATTCATCGCTGTTCACGGGGTCGTTCATAGGGAACCCAACGTTCCCTCTGCCAATCAGACCGGTTCGACCCTATTTGAAGGGAGCGGTGCAGTGCGTCCGAGACCGGCTCACAGCGGTTCCGCCATGATCGGCAGGTCCGGAAGCAACAGCGAGGCTGGGTGGTTCAGCGCGTACCGCGCGAGCATGCGGGCGACCTCCGTGTCGCGAATGCGGTGCAAACGCTGGCCCCCGTTGCCCGTTGCAGGTGCGAAAAGGTCGGTTGCTTCCGGCACGCGTGCACGAAGGAAGCGCGTGATGGCAATTTTCGCGGCGCGGACCGTGTTGGAGCCGCGAAGGTCGTCGGGACCTGGTGTTCCTAAACCAAGGTAATGGACGATTCTTGATTGCCGTTCGCCCCGCTTTCCGCCCATCGCGATCATCCCGAGCACAATGAATTGGTCGCGCGTGGCTGCGTCCCATCGGTGATGGTTGAACGGTTCGTCTTCAGTACCGTCAAATTTCGACTGAAGTGCAGCAAAAACTGCCTTGTCGACCTCCCGGAATTCGCTCAGGTCCGGATTGGGGATGTGCCTTCTCTCTAATTTTGCATCGGGGGGGAGCACCGTTGCGAAGGTTTCGAATTGAAATTCGGAGTGAAGCCATCGCTCCAGCGTGTTCGCAAAAGATGGATCTCGTCCGCGTTCGCTCCACATCGCCCGGCGAATGAAGTCCTCTGCTTCGAGTTCAAACATTTCTGGGGAACGTCGAGCAAGGACGTGAATAGCGTCGAGAAGTTGTTCCCTGCGCTTTTCCATCTTTCTCGATGAGGTGGCCGTCGTGCTGACGCCGTCCATGATATCTTCTTGTTCGGACTTCGCTAAATTGCTTTGTGTAAGGGTGCGCATACGATAACCTCGCTCACCTGTCTGTGGCCATTCGTTCAGAAAATCCGTTGAGGACACATAAACCCACACGATTTTGTGAAACAAAAGGCCTCGATGTCCGGGCTTGGTTTGAATCAGATGGAGGAATTCAACGATTTACGCATCGACATGTGAGGGCCAACGCCATCAATGACGTAGCATGAGCCGAAGGTGCTCCACCCACACCGCTCGTAGAACCCGATCGCGCCTTCCCGCGCTTGCAACCATCCGGTCGTCGCCTGCCAATGATCGACCACCGCCCGTTCGAGGTGCTGCAGCACAAGCGCCCCAAACCCACGCCCTCGATGGCTGTCCACGACGCCCATCTGCCGGATTTGGACGGCTGGGCGGAGCGAAGCATGGTGTGGACCACGAAGCGGCTCAAAGGCAGGAATCGATGCTGCGCCGGGACCTGCATGGTCCGCAGCGGCGCCGTCGCCGACGAGCAGGTGGGCACGGGCCACGGCCACGATGCGCCCCTCAAGGGCCACCCATGCATGCAGTGCCTCTTCTTCATCGGGAAGGCGTTCGGACCCAGGTGGGCGGCCCAAGGGTCGACGGAGCACGTCGTAGCGCGTCGCGAAGTAATCCTCGGGGAGGGTTTTCCCCGGAAACGCCAGGTGCACGTCGTGCGGCACGGCATCACCACCCTGCGAAGGTGGCAGCAATCCAACCGATGAACGAGAGCGGGGCCATCAAGACGCCCGTCAGCGCCCCAAAGGCGCCGGCCTTTCCGTGCCCGCGACCGCCGACGATCGGCACGACGATGTACGTGATGATGCAACCGAGTGGGAAGACCGTGAGCATCACGCCGTGCGTGAGTTCCGCCGAAGCGTACGCGTCGGCATCCTCGCGGTTGATCAGGTCGATGCCCATATTGAACACCGCCACCTCCGCGTCAACGCCGCCCACCCAAAACGTCCGGTTGCTGGGCGACCAGGCGCCCACGGTTTCGCTCTCGTACTCGCATGCGCAGAAGAAGGACCATTCGTAGGTTGGTGCTGGAGGACCTTCCGCTTCACCCCGCCTCCAGCATTCCGTCGGCCACGCTTCCAACACGGCTTCGTCGTACCATCCTGCGTTCGGTCCGGGATGTTCGAAGCGGAGGTACACCCCACCCAACTCACATGCAGAGGAACCCGTGTGGTCGCCATACGCGATGTAGGCCGTACCGTTTTCGCTCACCACAGGCTCGAGGTCGGTCCACCGCCCCGTGGTGGTGTTGTAGTAGTCCACGCCTCCGCCCAGAAAGGTCGTAGCCTCGAAGGCTGAACCGTTGAACCACATCGTCTTCGTGGCTGAATCGTGCTCGAAGGTCAGGGTAAGGTTCGCAGGCAAGGGCCGAGGGCGGCTGAATTCAAGGGGGCGTTGCTGGACGTCCACGGCCGGGTCGTCCCACGAGATCCAATCCTCGAACCCCAAGGAGGCGTCCAACCATCGCCCGTCCGACGTTTGTGCGTCGCTCCAAACGGACACCACGCTCAAACCATCAAACTCCGGGCCAAGGACCACCCTTCCAGAACCGTTCTCCACCACCAGCGGCTGGTTGGTGTACTCCCATTGGTCGTTGACCTGAGCGATCTGAATGGACGTGGCCAAGAGCAGGGCACCAAGCACGAGTTGCACCCCGACAACGACGGCTGCGTATCGAAGGTAGGCACGCCAACGCCACGGTGTGCCGTTGGACGGAAGGCCTGCAAAGGGCCCGACGGAGCCGCTCAGCGAAGCGGTCCCGGACAGGGTCGTGCCCGTCATCACCGGGGCGGTCGACACCCCGCCCTGTGGTGGATCGACGTCGTGCTTAGGGTCGCTCAGGTTCCACGACGCGGGTGGAGCGCCCTGCATGGGCGGGGCTGTGCGCCACACACCATCAGGGTCGCGGCGCGTGGTTCGGCGAGGGATGGGGTGAAATATCGGTCCCGGCTCGCCGACATGCCGCACGGATGTCAGAGTGGCTATGAGCGGGACTGCAGATCCTGAAACCGGAGTTCGAATCTCCGTCCGTGCTCCTCTGCTCACGAAGCGGCCGAGAGGCTGCATCAGGACACGCAGGATTGAAGACCGGAATCTCGTCGCTCGACCATCCGGCAACGCACGGACGGCCTCCAAGGTGGGTGACGATGCCGCGACGGAACACCATGTTTGACGGCCTTGGCCGTGGCTTTGCCGCCTTCCTCGCCCCACCCCCACCGGACGTCATTCGCTTCACGGTGGGCCAACCGGACTTCGAGACGCCTGCGCCTGCCGTCGAGGCCGCGGTGGACGCCTTGCGCAACGGAGCCCACGGATACACGAGGAGCCAGGGCTCGGAATCCCTCTGCAACGCGGTGGCCCGGCACCTGCACGGCTACGGAATCGACGCACCGGGCGCCGATGTGGTCGTCACACCGGGCTGCAAGCAAGCGGTGCTCTATGCCCTGATGACCACCCTTTCCCCGGGGGATGAGGTGCTGCTGCTCTCCCCCGCCTGGCCGTCCTACGACGGTATGGTGCGCATCGCGGGTGGCGTTCCTGTGCACGTCCCCGTTCAGCGAGAGAACTACCACCCAGACCTCGAAGCCCTCCGGGCTGCGGTGACGCCCAACACGAGGGCCATCCTGCTGAACTCGCCGAACAACCCGACCGGGGCCGTGTACACGCGTTCCGAGGTGCAGGCGATCCTCGACGTGGCCATCGCTTCCGACCTCTGGATCCTTGACGACATGATCTACGCGCCGCTGGCGTACGGTGACCACCACTACACGTCACCGGCCTCCTTGCCGGGGGGTGCTGAGCGCACGATTACCGTTGGTGGGTGGTCCAAGGGATGGGCCATGACCGGATGGCGCCTCGGATGGATCACGGCCCCAACGGACCTCATGGCCGCGGTCAAGACCCTCCAAACCAGCGCCGCCACCCACGTGCCGACCTTCCTCATGCCGGCCGCGGAACTCGCTTTGGCACTGGACGAGGACGTTCGAGCGATGCGGGACTCCTTTGACGCGCGTCGGTCCCAGATGCACGCTGGATTGCAATCCATTCCTGGCTTGATCACCCCGATGCCGGAAGGGGCCTTCTACGCCCTTGTGGACGTCTCCGGAACGGGGATGGACGACGTGACCTTTGCGACACGCGCCCTGAACGAGGCGCGCGTGGCGGTGATTCCAGGGTCCCTGATGGAGGGCGGTGAAGGGTTGATCCGCATGTCCTATGCGACCTCCTCGGACGACATTGCCGAAGGGCTCGCACGGTTGCGTGCATGGTTGGAGGGGTGATGCATGGTCGCGCTTCCCGATATGGCGGGATGGCTCCGGGACCAGGTCGGGCTCTCGTTCGACGTGCAGCAGCGGCTGCTCGCCACGATTGTCGTGCTGCTCGTCGTGATGGGGGGCCGGCGTGCCTTGATGCGTGCCGTCGACCGCCACGTGAAGGCCGACGAGGCCATCCACGCATGGCGGCGGGGCAGTTTCTACGTCATGTGGACGCTGTTGGTGGTCGTCCTCCTTCGCCTGTGGATTGACGGGTTGAGCGGCGTTGGCACCTTCCTCGGGTTGCTCGTGGCCGGTATCGCGGTGGCCCTCAACCAACCCCTGCAGAGCGTGGCGGCATGGACCTACATTGTCGCGCGGCGGCCCTTTTCGATCGGCGACCGGATCGAGGTTGGCACACGGATGGGCGAGGTCGTCGACATCCGCCTCTTCTCCACCCTTCTCTACGAGGTCCGAGGCCCGTTGGAAGCGGAGCAGTCCACAGGTCGAATCGTGCACATTCCGAACAAGATGATGCTTGAGGTGACGCTCATCAACGCCTCCCGCGGGCTCGGCATGCTGTGGAACGAGGTACCTGTGCTCACCACCTTCGAATCCAACTGGGAACGGGCCCGGGCCCTTGTGGAACAGATCACGAACGACGAGGCGGAACGGTACGCGCTCAAAGCGCGAGAGCGGGCGCGCAAGGCCGTTCGTGAGGTGCTCATCAAGCCTGGATCGCTCGGACCGCGCGTCTACCTGACCGTTCGTGATTCTGGCGTCCTCCTGACCGCCCGCTACCTCGTGGACGTGCGTGACCGTCGAGAGAGCGACGACCGGGTATGGACCGCCCTGCTCCGCGCCTTCGGGAACGAAGACAGCATCGATTTGGCCTACCCAACCCGGCGAAGTTTCGTGAACCACATCGAAGGCAAGCCGGGGGCGAAGGCGCCAGCATGGCCTCCGGCACCCATGGCCTACCTTGGCGACGCCTCCGAAGACGGACCGGATTCCCGCTGACCCTCCCCTCCCCATACACATACACGTGCACCTCGGTCACGACGAATGGTGTCGGACGAGCGGTGGGGAAGCCTTGAGTAGAGGTGGACGGAGCCCGCCGGCATGGCAGGCACGTGGTTGTTCACGTCGGAATCGGTGGCTGCAGGCCATCCTGACAAGCTGTGCGACGCCATCTCGGACGCCATTGTCGACGCATGCCTCGCGCTTGACCCGAAGGCGAAGGTGGCCGTCGAAGCCCTCGTCAAAGGCCGTGAAGAGCGCTCCCACATCGTGCTTGCCGGGGAGGTCTCCCTCGCTGCAGGCATCGAGGCTCCAGATTTTGTGGCCATCGCCCGCGCTACGGCCGCCGCCATCGGCTACACCTCACACGGCATCGGGATGGACGCCACCTCCGACGACCTCTGCGAGGTGACCGAACTCATCACCAGCCAGTCCGCTCACATCAACCGAGGCGTGGTTCAATCCATTGACGAGCAAGGAGCAGGCGACCAGGGCCTGATGTTTGGGTACGCCTGCGACGAAACCGAGGCCTACCCTGAACACCAAGGACGGTGGATGCCGCTCGCCATCGCTCTTGCTCAGGCCCTGACGCGCCGCATCAGCCTCCTCGGCCGTGACGGCACCCTTCCGTGGGCCCGCCCGGACGCCAAATCACAGGTGACCCTGATGCACGGGGACGACGGCCAACCCATGTACGCCGAGACCATCGTGATCGCCGTTCAGCACAAGGACATGATCGCGGAACACGGTTCTGAAGCGGCTGAGCAGGCATGGATTCGCCAGCAGGTCATCGACCACGTGATTCAGCACGTGGTTCCCTCGTCGCTGATCGTCGAGGGCAACACCACCATCCACGTGAATTCCACCGGTCGATTTGCTGACCCCGGCGGCCCATACACGGATGCAGGCTTGACTGGACGCAAGATTATCGTCGACACCTACGGAGGGCGAGGCCGTCACGGCGGGGGCGCCTTCTCCGGAAAGGACCCAACGAAGGTGGACCGCTCCGCGGCTTATGCCGCACGGTGGGCAGCCAAGCACGTGGTGGCTGCTGGTTTGTCGAAGGAGTGTGAAATTCAACTGGCCTACGCCATTGGCGTGGCCGACCCGGTCAGCATCCGCGTGGACACCTTCGGCACCGGTCGCCTCAAGGACGAGGCCATCGCTGACCTCGTCAAGGCCCACTTTTCCTTCAAGCCGGGCCACATCATCCGCGACCTTGGTCTGGCAGCACCGATCTACGGGGTCACCGCCGCAGGCGGCCACTTTGGCCGTCACCCGGACGGTCCAACCTTCCCGTGGGAGCTGCTGAACGACGCCGTCGTGAGCGCGTTCAAGGACACGGTCTGAGGGCGAGCACGGTCCGTGCTGCCGGCTGGTCCCATCGTACGCTGCACAGCGTTCGAGGCACCACGCCTTCTGGGCCGATGGGCCTGCTCAGAAGATGAGCCCGAAGAGCCACTGGAAGGTGTTGCCGTCGCCGGGCCCCATGTAGTAGAGCACAAGGAAGCCAGCGATGCCGTACATGACCGGGCTGACCTCGTCGAACTTGCGGAGGA
>JALRLN010000066.1 GCA_023254445.1 Candidatus Poseidoniaceae archaeon
GTCGCTCAACTCCTCTTGTGGCTCATTACGGGCATGAGCATCCCCTTGATCCACGGCAGCGGCATCATCGGCATCGCATTCAGTGGCGTCATCGTGTTCATCGCCTCCCTGACCCTGCTCAGCGACTTCCACTTCATCGAGGAAGGGGCACGGTACGGGTACCCGAAGCACATGGAATGGTGGGCCGCCTTTGGCCTCCTCATGAGCGTGGTCTGGATCTACGTGGAAGTGCTCCGCCTCATCGCCAAGTTGCGCGACCACTGAGGGCGTCACCTTCAACACCCGTCGACGGCGTTGAGCACGCATGCCACGTAGCCTGCAGGTCCTGTCGCTCTCGGACCTGCGCAGCGAAGACGAGGAGCGCCGTGCGCGGTTCATCGACGACCTCCGCGCATCGATGCTCGACATCGGCTTCTTCGCGCTCGTGGACCACGGCCTCGACGCAGCCCTCATCGAGCGCGCCTATGCTGAGGTCGGACGGTGCTTCGACCGGCCCCTCGAAGCACGCTTGGCCGACCGACGCCCAGACCTCTCCCACCAGCGCGGGTACACGCCGGTCGGGATGGAACATGCGAAGGACCACACCGCTCCAGACCTCAAGGAGTTCTGGCAGGTCGGACGGGAACGAAAGGCTGGCGAGGAGGCCACCTTCGTGGACAACGTCTGGCCCGTGGGAATGGACGGGTTCCGCACGACCATTCAGCACCTCTTCCTCGACCTGGACCGGGTCGCGATGGACCTGTTGCGGGCGACGGCCCTCGCCCTCGGCCGCGAGGCGACGTGGCTCACGACGATGGCGGAGGGGGGCAACACCATCATGCGCCTCATCCACTACCCGCCCCTCGGCCACGACGTTCCTCCGGGCGCCGTACGCAGCGCCGAACACGAGGACATCAACCTCATCACGCTCCTCATTGGCTCCACCGCCTCAGGGCTTCAGGTCAAGGACCACGACGGGTCGTGGATCGACGTCCCTCCCGGGCACCAGCACATCATCGTCGATGCGGGCGACATGCTGCAGAACCTCACGAACGGACTTGTACGGTCCACCACCCACCGCGTTGTCAATCCGGACACGTCGGACACGTCGCGCTATTCGATGCCGTTCTTCGTCCACCCACGCTATGACGTGGACCTCTCACCCCAACCCGAGTTCATCGAGCAAACCGGTGGAGAAGCACGGTTCCCGTCGCTCGATGCACGGACCTACCTCCACCAGCGCCTGCGGGAAATCGGCGTGGAAGTCGATTGACGCCGTCCGGCCGAGCGATGCTATGTACCGCCGATTGAGGGGGGTTCGCGGGTCCGAAGGAGCCGCGAAGAACGACGCTCAGCAATGCTCCCAAACAAGCGGCGCCGATTGCCACATCAGGCTACGAAGGCGCCGATTGTGGGGCTCGAACCCACGACCTTGGGATTAACAGTCCCTCGCTCCACCAGCTAAGCTAAATCGGCGAGCCCTGCGACCCGGCTCCCCCTCTTAACCGCTTCTTCGCAGTGGCGTCCGGGCGACGTCGTGGACAGTCTGGAGGGCGGAGACCACGGATGTGTGCGAATTCGGAGGATGATTCATAACCTGCCGAACTCAAGTGCACACAATGAAGCGTACCGCTGCACTTCTGTTTGCCCTGATGTTGATCTTGTCCGGCTGCCTCGGCGGCGTCAAGGAAGAGATCGATCCGAACGACATGTTCCCCGAGGACGATGCCGCGTACTCCGATACGGACGGCGACGGCATGCCCGACACCTTGGAGGGCGAGTCCACAACGGGATTGACCGAGGACCTCGACGACGACAACGACGGGTACACCGACGTCATGGAATCGTCCTGCGGCACCGACCCGCTCGACGAGACCTCGACCCCGCCCGACCTTGACGGGGACAAGGCCTGCGACGACTACGACGAGGACGACGACGGCGACGGCACCCCGGACCTGACCGACGACTTCCCGCGTGACGCCAGCGCCGACACCGACACGGACGGCGACGGCATGCCCAACGTCGTGGTGGGCACCTCCACCTCCGACCCGGCGCTCGTCGAGGACCTCGACGACGACAACGACGGGTGGAGCGACCTCGACGAAGCGGCCTGCGGCACCAACCCGCTGGTCGCCTCCCTGAAGCCCATGGACAACGACGGCGACGGCGTCTGCGACTCGATGTCGACGGACGACGACGGCGACGGCGTCTCGGACGAGGAGGAAGGCCTGTGCGGCAGCGATCCCCTCGACGCCACGAGCCTTCCGGCCGACCTGGACAACGACGGCATCTGCGACGCGCTGGACGAGGACGATGACGACGACGGCGTCAACGACAGCGACGACCTCTACCCCCGGGACCCCTCCAAGTCGGAGGACCTCCCCGGTTGCATGGACGAGAACGCGTTCAACTTTGATGACGAAGCCAACATGGACGACGGGTCCTGCTTCGACCTGTCCGACGCCGAGGCGGCCGTGGAAGCCGCATGGGGTGCTGGCCTGGTGGCTATGGAATCCCTCGAGGAGAGCTTCGTGTTCCGCATGGTGATGGACGCGTCCACCGGTGCCCACCAGTTGGACATGGCCTTCCTCGCCGAAGACGGCACGGAGGTGTTTGGGTGGACCTACACGGACAACGGCTCCGGCATGGTGCAGGTCGACCGCTTGGTGAGCGACGATGAAGGCTTCACGGAGGAGGCCTCCTTCCTTGTGGACGGCCTGTACTACCTTGGCATGGCCGACGACGAAGAGGGCTGGTCCCATTGCGAACAAGACGGCGAGACCTGGTACTGCACCGACCTCTACGACGAAAACGGCGAACTGGTTCTCAACGGCGACAGCGCCACGGACGCCTACCACCTCTTCACCTGCGACGACCAGAGCACGGTCTTGCTGAGCACCGTCAACGATGGCGCGGAGGACTGCGCCGACGGCTCGGACGAGCCTGACATCGTCGAATCGACCACGTTCATGTGCGACGACGGGAGCGAAATCGCCTTCCGCCTCGTCAACGACGGAGACGTGGACTGCGCTGACGGTTCGGACGAACAATCGGACAACCGGTTCTATTGCGCAGACGGCACGGGAGACTTCGACTTCTGGTACGTCAACGACGGATGGGCCCACTGTGAGGATGGATCCGACGAACCCATGTACGACATGGACGCGCTGGAACTCACCTCGTACGCATGCGAAGACGGCACCACCGTCCTGCTCAGCAAGGTGAACGACGGCACCGCAGACTGCGCCGACGGCACCGACGAGCACCCCACCACCGGTGAGATGCTCGAGATGTTCGACTTCCCCTGCGACGGCGACATGGACGGTGACGACTTCATCCCCGTCTCCCTGGTGAACGACGGCGTGGACGATTGCTCGAACGGCGAGGACGAGCCGACCTACGACGGAAACGGCGACGAAACGAGCACCTACACCTGCTGGGATTACTTCGCATGGGAGGCCTCCAGCACAATCGCCCTCTCCGCCGTCAACGACGGCGTGGTCGATTGCTGGCTGCACGACGATGAAACCGCCTACGAGACCGACAACTCGTTTGAGTGCACGGTGAGCGGGGAGATGATTGGGCTCCCTTGGACCTGGGTCAGCGACGGCATCGACGACTGCGACGACGCCTCTGACGAACCGTCCTACGACGGCAACGGCAACGAGGTCTCAACCATGACGTGTTGGGACGGCACCGAGATCCCGCTCTCCTGGGCCAACGACGGCTTGGAGGATTGCGCCGACGGCGACGACGAGCCCATCTTCACCATGGAGACCACGTTTGAGTGCGCGGACGGTGACATCATCGGTTTCGATTGGGTCAACGACGGATGGAACGATTGCAACGACGGCTCGGACGAGCCTGAATGGGACATGGAGGAACTCTCGTCCTTCACCTGCGACGACGGCTCCGTCATCGGCCTCTCCGCGGTGAACGACGGATGGGAGGACTGCGTCAACGCCGAAGACGAGCCGAATTGGGTCGAAGAGGAGGTCACCTCCTTCGAATGCGCCTCCGGCGACGTCATTCCCCTCTCGTACGTCAACGACGGCGTGGAGGATTGCCCTGCTGGGGACGACGAGCCAACCTACGACCCAATCACCCAGACGGAGACCTCCTTCTACCAGTGCCCCTCTTCGGGCGAGAGCATCGAACTCTCCCTCGTGAACGACGGTAACTACGATTGCGAAGACTGGGAAGACGAGCCGTACTTCGAAGAATACGACGATTCCGAATGGTGGTGCGACGACGGTCAGTACTCCATGTCCATCAGCAACGTGAACGACGGCTGGGAGGACTGCGAGGACGGCTCGGACGAGCCGGAGTGGGACATGGGCGAGGACATCAGCGTCTACACCTGCGCCAACGGTGAGGAGATCACGAACAGCCAGGTCAACGACGGCGTCGAGGACTGCAGCGACGCCTCCGACGAAGAGAAGATGTTCGAATGCGTAGACGGCTCCAGCGAATTCGAGTGGGGCTATATCAATGACGGTTGGGAGGACTGCGACGACGGCTGGGACGAGATGTGGTTTGAATCCCTGGTGGACTGCGAATGGGACGACGCCCTCGGCTGGATGTGCGAGGAACTCATGTTCGACGGCAGCCTTGACTGGACGGCCTCCTACGAGGAGGACGAGGACGGCACGATGCTGCTGCTCATCACGGCCGTGGAGGAGGACGGCGAGATGGTCGCCGGCTTTGATGCGGCCACCTTCGACTTCCTCTTCATGGAATCCATGTGGAGCGACGACGAAGGAGCCGAGGCCTACGAGGTGCTCTGGACCGAGGCCTACGATCCGAGCCTTGCCGAGGCCCTCACCGTCGACGGCACTCTGGTCGAGCACGCCCCGCCGTGGTACATCGACTTCAGTGGCGACGCGATGCCCGTCGAAGACACGCGGGTGTTTGTCTGCGACGATGGCTCGGAGATCGAGGGTGCTGCGATCAACGACGGCGTCGACGACTGCGCGAACGGTGAGGACGAGCCCGTCTACGAGGACGTGGAGTGGAGCGAGTTCTACTGCAGCGCGGACGACGAATATATCCCCTTCTCATGGGTCAACGACGGCACGAACGACTGCAGCGACGGTGAGGACGAGCCGGCCTACGACGGCAACGGCGACGAAGTGAGCACCCTCGAGTGCTGGTCCGGCGACGTCGTCGCCCTCTCCCTCGCCAACGACGGGAACGAGGACTGCCCCGACGGCGACGACGAGGCGCAGTACTACGAGGAGGACGTCTCCGAATGGTGGTGCGACGACGGTGAAGACGTGTTCCCCATCTCCTACGTCAACGACGGCAGTCCAGACTGCATGGACGAATCCGACGAGGCCCCACGCGGTGAAGGCCACGGATACGGCGCCTACCGAACGGGCACCGTTGGCATGGGTGCATGGAGCATGGGCGAGGACGCCGACATGCTGGAGGTCACCTTCTTCATGTGCTCAACTTTTGATGCCATTGAAGACGTCATGGGCGATGAACTCTACACCATCCCCTCGGACTGCGGCGACGAACTTGCTCGGTACACCTTCGACGAGATCATGGCCGGTGAGGTCACTGGACTTGAGTGGGTCGACGACAACGGCAACGGCGTCCTCGATGAGGAGGACTTCCTGTACCTCAGCGAGGACTTCGAACTGACCGACTGGAACGCGATGCGCCTGTCCACACCCGACGGCCTGTACGCCGACGAGAACCCCGAAGTGGTCCTGCCCGCACCGGGCATGGGCCTCGCAGTCGTGGCCTTGCTCGGTGCGGCGATGCTGGCTGCACGCCGTGATTGAACCTCAGTCGCAGGTGCCTCGCGCAAGGGCCTCGGCCCTGAGGTTGAGGTAGGCCTCGCGGGTCATCCCGCGCAGGAGGCCAAGGATCACGTCAAGCGGGATGCGCTCAACCTTCGTGAAGCGGAGGCAGGACTTGCCCATGTTGGGCTTGACCCCAATAGCGGCGTACCCCTCGACGACGGCCTCGGACAGGGCCGGGCTCATGTACACGGGCATCAGGTAGAGGCTCATATGCCGCTTCTGGCTGGCCAAGGAGACCGGAACGAGCGGCTCCTCCCCGCCTGAGGGGTCCGGAAGGCACCAACTCAACATGCCGTAGTGCATCGATGGAACCCAGCCGGGCATGGCGTCGCTGATCGCCTCAAAGAGGTGCGTCATTGGGGCCCGTCGCCCCTCCTCGAGGTCGGCGAGGTAGGCCGCAGGGTCCGAAGCGTCTGAACTGACCATGGACGCGGGCCGTAGCCCTCGCACATGAGCCTCACGGCTCACTCCCACTCGATGGTACCCGGTGGCTTGTGGGTGATGTCGTAGACCACGCGGTTCACGTCGCCCTTGCAGGCGTTGGTGATCCGCGTGCTGACCTTCTGCAGGATGCTGTGCGGGATTTCGGAGTACCTCGCGGACATGCCGTCCATGCTGCGCACGGCACGAACAACGATGGTCTCGCCGTAGGCACGAACGTCACCGTGCACCCCAACGGAGCGAACGGGGAGCAGGGCCGCGTAGTACTGCCAGGGCAGGTCCATTTCGCCCCGCTCAGCGGCGGCTTCGAATTCTTCCTCAACGATGGCGCAGCATTCCCGCACCACCGCCACCCGCTCGGGCGTGAGGGGGCCGAGGGTGCGGACCGCGAGGCCGGGGCCGGGGAAGGGTTGCCGCTCGGCCACGCTGATGCCGAGGCTGCGGGCCAGTTCCCTGACCTCGTCCTTGTACAATTCACGGAGCGGTTCAACGACCTTGAGGGTCATGTCCTCGGGGAGCCCGCCGACGTTGTGGTGCGACTTGATGGTGACGGAGGGGCCGCCCGAGAAGCTGACTGATTCGATGACGTCCGGGTAGAGCGTGCCCTGGGCGAGGAATTCCGCGCCCTCGATCTCGCTGGCGTATTTC
>JALRLN010000067.1:0-3788 GCA_023254445.1 Candidatus Poseidoniaceae archaeon
AAATTCCCCCAGCAGACCGCTCGACTTTCGCAGTTCCGACTGGAACTGATCGGCGACTAATTTAAGAACTAGAGCCAGTTCGCGGTTTTCAGCCATGTCGTCCCTCTAGGCCAACTTCGCCAGGTTGGAGATCACCACATCCAGTTCGTGCGGTTTGCAGCGATTCGATCCCCAGGTGAAAAGAAACAAGGCCCGATGCGTTTCCGTCAGTTGGGTATCGTCCACAATCTTCACGTCGTTCAGTTGGAGCGTCCACGTCACGACCCCCTGCTCAGAGATCGTGACGTTGTTCGCATTGAGGACGTTTTGCCCGTTTCGGCTGTTGATGATTGCGCCGGAATGGACGGCATAGAAGGTCAGGGTCACGCTGTTCAAGGATGACCCTGGCACCACCGATCCGTTCTCGTCCTTGAGGGTGAACGTGTAGATCGGCGTTTCCTGTTCGCTGATAGAATAGGTACTGCGAGCCATGCCGCCCCCCTTTGACTACGACGCCGTGACGGTCAGATCCACCTGGACGTTGAGCGTATCGCCGGAGATGACCGAGCGTGACCCCGATGAGGTGAACAGGCCCATGCCATAGAGCGTTCCAGTTGTGCCACTCTTCGTGGAATCGCTCGCCATGAATCCGCCGAACACGCGCCCTGAGGCGTTGACCGAGAAACTCGCCTTGCTGCTGCTGTTGCTGTTGGCCCCACCAGAGGCCGAGCCGTTCTTGGTCCAGGCGGGACGAGTACCGTTTGAGTAGGGTGCGGTTTCCGTCCAGAACGTGCCGTGAGAGGCGAGCGTATCCGCCGCCACGGTTTCACAGGCATACGCCGCACCCGAGACGGTCGTGGCCGCGTTGCCAGAGAGCGTGATGGAGGTTGCGGAGGTATAGGTGGCGACGGTCTGCACCAGATCGGCCCCAGAGGTTCCCGCGCCAACAATGATAATGTCCGCAATCGGAGCCGCCGCCAGTGCACTGGTGAATGTGGTCGAGGTGCCCGTGACCGCCGCCGCTGCCGCCGTGATCGCCACGGTGCCTGCACCCGCTCCCACCAGACCGACATACCAGGCCGTCGATCCGGCTGCCGCGCTGAACGTGTTATCCAGCAGGGCATTCAAGCCCACCGTGGTGACGAGGTTTTCAAATTGATTTCTGTCAGGCTGGGGGACCAAAGCAGGGAAGTCAATGGTGGACCATCGGCCAGACCTCCTGGCCCTGCACGACCCCCTCGTCGGCATGCAGCACCACCACTGCGGCGAGGTCGCCCTGCACGGCGACGCCGATGGCGTCGCAGTCGCGGTACATCCGGCTCGAGACGACGTGTTGGGAGATCACTTCCCGCACAGCGCGGATCCTGTCACGAACGAGCGCGGCCTGTTCGAAGGCCATCGCGGTCGAGGCTTCGTCCATTTGTGCGCTCAATTCCTCAAGCAGGTCGGATGCATCCCCGTTGAGGATGCGGCGTGCCGCCTCGACGCGTTCCGCGTAGCCCTCCGCGTCGATGCAAGGACCTGCACACAACCCGATGTGCATCGCAAGGCAGCCTTGAGGGAGCAATTCCTTGCAGTCCCTCAGGCCGAGGTGCCGCCGAAGCAACTGCATGACCTGCTTTGCGGCCCCAGCGTTTGGGAAAGGGCCCCACTTTGAGGACCCCTTTGGCGGATGACGGGTGTACATGATGCGAGGGAGGGCCTCCCCTGTCAAGACGAGGTACGGGAAGGATTTGTCGTCCTTCAACAAGGAGTTGAACCGAGGCTTATGCTCGCGAATGAGTTGCCGTTCAAGGACGAGCGCTTCTGAGGGCGACGGCGTGACGATGCATTCCACGTCGTCGGCGCGGGCCACGAGTTCCGGAATCATCGCGCGGTCGGGGGTGCTTGCGAAGTAGGATCGGATCCGGTCCGACAAGCGTGTCGCCTTCCCGACGTAGAGCACCCTGCCGTTGCTCGTCTTGAACAGGTACACCCCAGGCAAGGCAGGCAGGTCAATGCCCGCAAGGTCCACCGCCATGGGCTCACCCTCGCCTCCCGTGTTCCTCGATCAGGCGTGCTGCTGCGCGGAGCGAACCGGCATGGCGGTGCAGCGCGGCGGCCTGCAGCCGCCCAGCAGCAGACCCGGCCGAGGTGTCAAGCCGAGCGCTGCACGTCGCCCAACGCGCCAGCAACCGCCGACCAGCAAGGGTGGCGTCCTCTGGAGGACGGAGTTCGGCGAGCACTGCAGCAGCCTGGATGGGGTCCTCCATCACCAAGCGCTCGACGAGCGTCATTCGCAAGGCGAGGGCCCGCAGGTCGTCGCGTCCGTCGAGGTGTTGTGCAAGGCCACCGACCAAGCGTTCGCTCAACGGCTCTGCGCGGAGCGCAATGCGCCAGCGAAGGTCCGCCAGCAACGAAGGGTTCAGCACTGCGCTGGCGTCGAGGTCGGCGACCAATGCCGTCGCTTCGTTGCAACGACCCGACAGCACCAGCAATGTGCAACGAAGGGCGGCCATCGCGGCGACCGCGGTGGCCCGCTGTTCTTCCGGCAGTGAGCCTGGCCGGACGTCATTGAGCAACCGGAAGGCTTCCTCGCTCACATCGTCCTCAGGCAGCCGGTCTTCGATATGGGCGGTCACGAGCGCGATCCTCGCCTGCAGGTCGTGCTGTGCTTCGAGGCAAGCGTGCAACGCAGCGTCGGCCTCTTCGAGCCGTCCCTCCAGCCTGAGCACGTTGGCGTTCACCACAGGGTCTGGGACATCCATGGCGTCGAGGTGCTTCCTTGCTTGCTCGGGCCGTCCGCGCCGGACGGCCACCTCGGCAGCGACGCCATGCAAACGCTCCGCCTCCGTCCCTCGCTCGAGGGCATCGTCGAGGATGGCGGCCAAGCGACCAAGGCCGCCCCCTTCGCTCTGGTGCAGCATGGCTTCCGCGGCGTTGGCCAACCCTTCCCCGCCCGCGAGCAGCCGATGGTGAAGGTGCATGAGTGGGGCCAGCGGGTCGGTGGACCTGCCCCAGTGCTCCACGCCCAAGGCGGCCTCCGATTCCACCTGATCCTCCGGAAGGCCCTCCCTGTGGACCAAGTGCACCAAGGCATGCAAGCGAACCGCGTCCTCGAGCGACCACCGCAGCAAGGCCCGTTCGTCGAGGTCACCAATGGCGAGGGTACGGAGCGAACCTGCGGGAACGGGCATGGGCAGAAGGGACAGTTCGTTCATGCTTGCTCGTTCGTCGTCGTCAAGACCGTCGAGCACGGCCTCAAGCACGAAGCGTGTCACGTCCGCCGGGGCTTCGCTGACGTCGAGGTCAGGAGGGTGCAGCAAGAGCGCGAGGGGGTGTCCCTCCAAGCGCTCCGCGATGCGCCGTGCTGCGTCGTCCCTAGGGTCTCGGTCCAACAAGGCACAGGCGTCGTCCACGCTCAACGGTCCGAGACGTTGGCGTTGGACCGTTGCTGGTGCTTCCACAGGGGCGCGGCCGACGAGCAGCACCCGCGCGGCCAGGTCGCCGGAGAGGGCTGCCCACACTCCGGCGGCATGCGAAGGGTGCAGGTGCTCGAGCCCGTCGATGACGACGAGGTGCTTGGGTCCGAGGTCAGCGAGGTGGGCAGCGGCTGCTTCGTCCGACGCAAAGCCCCCGGGCGGCGACAGTGCGCCAAGGAGGTCGGCAAGTGCGTCGTACGCCCCGCACGTGCACCAATGCACGTGACCGCCAGCGTCGAGGTGGCGTTCCGCGAACCACGACGCGAGGGTCGTCTTGCCGATGCCCGCGAGGCCGGTGAGCACCACAGGGGAAGCGTCGTTCACGTGGTGGAGCAAGACCTCGAGGTC
>JALRLN010000067.1:3798-6854 GCA_023254445.1 Candidatus Poseidoniaceae archaeon
AACGGGCCGGAGCGGCACGAGGTCCCGACCATCGGGAGGAACGGTCACGGGGCTGCCCCGCGCCGTCCTCCAGCGCGATGAAGCGTTCACGCCCCTCGGGCGTCAGGTGGTGGACACGCCTTCGCCGGCTTCCACCGCCAACGACGTGGGCATCGCGGGTCACGACCAGCCCCTGCTCCACCAAGGCCTCCATCGGTGCGTGAACCGCTGAGCGCACAACGCCGAGCCCTTCCGCAATGCCGGGGAGGCTCAGGCCACGCGGCACGTCCCACGCCTCGTCAAGGCTGGTGGGAAACCCTCCGAGCCAACGGAGAAGGCGCGCTTGGGCCTCGCTGAGCACGGCCCGAGGTCGCTGCTGAAGGTCAAGTGCGTTCCGCTGTGGGCATGTTTTCCGTCAACCAGAAGGAGGCAAGGTTGAACACCAAGGCGCATGACAGTCAAGCGATGGTGCGTTCGCTGCATGCTTCACGTGCCATGGGGATGCTTGTGCTCTTGCTGCTCGCCAGCATGCTCCCCTTGCTTTCGGCCAGCCCTCCACCTGCCTCCGTCCCCACGACCGAGGCGCACCTCACCGCGGGGCGCGCGCAAACGACCTGGTCGGGAACCGTGCAACTCACCACGTCGATGACGGTTCCCGTCACCGATGAGCTCGTCATCGAAGCCTGCACCACGGTCCAACTCGCCGCCGGGGTTCGGCTCTACGTCGACGGTCGCTTGACCGTGGAGGGAACGTCCACGTGCCCCGTGCTCTTTGAGGCCTCGAGCAGCATCGACCACGAAGGGATTCAGTTCAACAGCAGTTCGACCGGACGTGGCTCGAAGATCGACAACCTGACCATCGTCGACGCCTCCTTTGGCGTGACGATGTTCGGCGGCGACGCTCGGATGCACAACCTGACCGTTCAGAACCCGGACAGGGTTGGGCTCGACCTCTTCGGCGCCACCCCCGTTATCGAGGACCTCGTCATCGATCAGGCGGGTCGAAGCATCGTCCAGACCGATTGGCGATTTGGCATTGGTCTTTCCGTGGGCGCGGGCTCCGCACCGGTCGTTCGTCGCGCCGACATCAGCGATGTGCTGACGCGAGGGCTCAACATCTGGGGCGGGTCAGGTGGCGTGTTCCAAGACGTGGCCATCGACAACGCGAGCGGGTCAACATGGGCCTTCGTGGCCGGTGCGTGGGTCGAAGACAGCGTCCCTCTGCTGCAGCGCATGGAGGTCGACCGCTCGGACACCGGCTTGATTGTCCGTCACGTCGACGACACCGTCCGTACCCGTGCGGTCGTCAAGGACCTCACCGTCACGAACAGCATGTACCGCGGCGTCTATCTGGACAAGCAAAACCACACCAACTACACGAACTACGAGATCGCGGACATCAGCGGCCTTGTGGTCAGCGGAACCGGAGGTTCCGGGGCCAAAACACCCGGCATCGCCGAGGCCGCCATCGAAGTAAACGCGACCGGTGCGTGGCTCGAGGACGTGCTCATCGATGGATGCAGCACGGTCGGGGTTCGGATGTACTTCACGGACAGCAGCACCACCTTCCGCAACCTGACCGTGCTCGATGCCGGTGATTCGGGTGCCGGAGCAGGCCCCCATGCCGCAGGCGTGGCCGTTCGAGCCTCCTTCTTCGCCCCCACCTTCGAAGGCTTGACCGTCAGCGGTGCTCCAGGATCGGGCCTGCACGCCACGTCGGGCGGTGCGGTCCAAGGGTCGGACTGGAACCTGAGCGGGAACACCGAATACGGCCTTCGATTGGACCGGTCAGAAGCGGTCGTGGACGGCCTCACGCTGGACGGCAACGGCTTCGCAGGGATGCTCGTCGAAGACGGTCGTCGGGTTGAGTTCGCGAACCTCAGCGCCATCGACAACGGATTCAGTGGCGTGCTGGACGGGCAGCGCGCTGGGCTGCATTACGTCGCGTCCAACGACATCGAGACCAACAACGGCGACGTGCGTTGCCGAAACTGCAGCGTCAGCGGCAACGCAGGAAGCGGCATTCGCATCGACGACTCCGTGGACCTGTGGCTCGAGAACATCTCCGTGCATGAGGTGCCGGTCGGTGAAACCCCTATCGTTGTGGACAACAGCGGCTTGGACTTCGGGCAACTTGGGGGACGCTTCCGCATGATCGGTGTTGACGTATGGGCCAACGCAACCACCTCGGGAGGCGACCTGCTGCCCGCGGTTGACATCGCCTCTGCGGACGGGGCCATCGAACACCTTCGCTTGCATGGCGTGCACGACGGGCTGCACTGGAACGCCGACATTCCGGGGCAGCGCGCCTCGTACCTCTACCACAGCGTGCTGGATGATGCAGGGTGTTTGGGCCTGACCGACCAGAAACTGCTGAAGGTGCACGACCTCGATGTCGGAGGGTGCGTTGGGAGCCTGTCCCTGGTCGCCTCTGACGTGAACCTCACCGCGACCGACCTGACGGCGTTCGGAGGAACCATTGACGTTGAGGTCGGGTCCACGTTGCACCTCTCCAACAGCCCGGTGAATCCCTCAACGGTGATTACCGTCGATGCAAGCAGCCTTGTCGAGGAAGCCTGGCCCGTGGAGGTGTGGGTTCGGAACCTCATCGGCAACGGGGTGCCGGCGGCCTCTGTTGACCTGACCTTCTCCGCAGTCGCCCCCAGCCGCAGCCTTCGAACAGGGGACATCGGGTACCTCGTGCTGGAGGACGCCATCGCACGTGTCATTGACGTGAACGGGCCGTCGGCGTATGGCGTGGTGAACGTGACCTGCGCCTACGATGGCGTGAGCACGTCGCTCGAGGTCACGTTTTCGGGCCCAACCACCGTGTACTGCGACCTGCCGCTGAGCAACCAAGCCCCGTTCCTGAATTGGACCTCGCCCGAGGACGAATCGGTCTTCTCGTCCGGCGGTGCCGTGCTCTTCGATGCCAGCGCCTCATGGGACCTCGACGACGACCCTTTGACGCTCTCCTGGACGAGCGACCTTGACGGGGACATCCTGAGCGGTTGCCTGACCGTCCCAAGCGGTACAGCCCCCTTCACGGCCAACGGCGAGGACGCCTTCGGATGCTC
>JALRLN010000068.1 GCA_023254445.1 Candidatus Poseidoniaceae archaeon
CGACCTCCTCCGACGATTGTGCATGCCACGTCGTTTCGACGTCGCCGGTCGAAGCATCGTCGTTGGCGTACAAGGACGCCGATGACGTTCCGGACATGAACATCTGCGCACCCCTTTCTCTTGCACTTCAGAATCCATCATGAAGGTGGTGGTGCTGGAGAACACGGGCGATGCATTGACGGATGGACTGGCGCTCGGACGGACGTGAGCGACCACGGCGTCCCCTACATCCCCGCTGATTCCAGCGTGGCAGAGGTGACCCTTCGTGTCCTTGTCGTTGGTGTAATCCTCGGCGTGTTGATGACCGCAGCCAACGCCTACCTTGGCCTGTACGCAGGCATGACGGTGTCGGCCAGCATCCCTGCGGCGGTCATGTCCATGATCATCCTCAGGCTCCTTTACCGTGACGTCACCATCTTGGAGAACAACGCGGTGCAAACCATGGCCAGCGCGGGCGAAAGCCTCGCAGCAGGCATCATTTTCACCGTCCCGGCCTTCCTTGTTGTCGGCCTTTGGGATGACGTCCAATGGAACATCACCCTCGCCATTGCCCTGCTCGGAGGATGGCTCGGAACCATGTTCACCATCGCCCTTCGGCGGCTGTTCATCGTCGAAGAAGCCCTTCCCTACCCCGAAGGCGTGGCGTGCAAGGAAGTCCTCGTCGCGGGCGAAGAGGGAGGCGATGGCATGGTCGCCATCCTGTACGCCTTGGGCATCGGCGCCATCTACGGCTTCGTGGTCAAGGTCACGCAAGCCGTGCATCACGCCGTGGAAGGGGCGGTCGGCTTCCTCGGCAGCCGGCTGTACGCCGGTGCTGACCTTTCCGTGGCCTTGTTTTCCGTTGGATTCATCGTTGGCCTTCGCATCGCGTCCTACATTTTCCTCGGTGGACTGATCGGTTTTGGGGTGCTCACGCCGCTGTATGGCCTGATCCACGGCTGGCCCGGTGGAGACATCACAACCGGGTTCACCGCCGTGTTCCTCAGTCAGATTCGCTACGTGGGTGTCGGAGCGATGGTGGTGGGCGGCGTGTACACCTTGTGGACGATGCGGACAACCATCATCTCCGGCTTGTCAGGTTCGTTCTCAAAAACCTCGTCCGATGGTTCCACCCTGCTCCGAACGGAACAGGACTTGCCCCTCCGAGGTGTTTCTGTCGCCGTCGTCGCACTTGTGGTGGCCACGTTTTTCCTCTACTGGACCGTAATTGGTTCGTTGCTCTTGGCGTTGGCCGGTACGCTCTTCCTTGCCCTTGTGTCCTTCTTCTTCAGCGCCGTGGCTGGCTACATCGCGGGCGTGGTGGGTTCATCGAACTCACCCGTCTCTGGCATGACCATCGCGACATTGCTGTTCACCGTGCTCGTCGTTTGGCTTGTGGGCGACCTGGTGCTTGGCCTTGGGACGGAAGATTTGGTGCTCGCTACCCTGCTTATCGCCGCGGTTGTCGCCTCCGCATCCGCCATTGCCGGCGACGTCATGCAGGACCTGAAAACCGGCCACATGGTCGGGGCGACGCCGTGGCGGCAGCAAATCGCCGAAATTGTCGGCGTGACCGTGGGGGCCATCACCATCGGACCGGTGCTCCGGCTGCTGCACGAAGCCTTCCGGATCTCCGTGACCGCTTGCATGGCCGACCCGAGGCCCGAGGATCCTACCTGCTCGCAAGCCCTTTTCGCACCACAGGCAGAACTGATTGGGGCGATTGCGCAAGGGGCCTTTGGAGGTTCCATCAACATCCAGATGGTGATGCTTGGAGCGCTCTTCGCCGTAGCGCTCATTCGAATGCGCATGCCGGTGATGTCGGTGGCCATCGGGCTGTACTTGCCGCTCAAGCTCTCCGTCCCAATCCTGCTCGGAGGTCTCGTCGTGGCCACCATGGGAGCAGCCGTGATTCGACGAATCGACGGGGACGAGGACGGGACCCCTTCGAAGGAAGCGGAGGACGCTGTGGCCTCCATGAAGGAACGCGGCGTTCTCATCGGGGCCGGGTACATCGCGGGTGAATCGCTGCTGGGCGTGCTCCTTGCGATCCTGATCGTGCTCGACATCGACGTTGCAGGCAGCCTCGGCATCCATGCCTTGCCTGACCTGCCGTCGCTGCTCTTCTTCCTCTGGTTCGTTGCGGTCTTCGTGGCCTTGGTCGCCCAAACGATGCCCCGGGGTATCGGCCCGGGCATGGTGGTCGCCGTCGTGGTTGGAGCGGTCCGCCGTGGCTTCATGGCACTGCTGCCCCCATCCATGAGCGAACCTCACCGCTGAAAGGATGAAAGGCCCACCCACGGCGTTGCTCGGCATGAGCCACGACATTGCGATGCTGGAGGAGCGAGCCCGTCGGTGCCGCGTGGACATCGTACGGATGGTGCACAGGGCTCAGGCCGGCCACCCCGGCGGCTCGTTGTCCGAAATCGACCTTCTGGTCGCCTTGTACGGAACGGTGCTGAACGTTCGTCCGAACGAACCGTCGTGGCCAGACAGGGACCGCTTCGTCCTCTCCAAGGGGCATGCGTCCCCAGGCATGTACGCGCTCTTGGCCGACTTCGGTTTCATCTCCCACGAGGACCTCACGACCTACCGCGTCAAGGGCGGGGTGTGCCAAGGCCACGTGGACATGAAGTGGTGTCCGGGTGTCGACTTTTCCGCCGGTTCGCTGGGCATGGGGTTGTCGTTTGGTTTGGGATGCGCCCTCGCGGCCCGTCTTGACGGTTCTCAGCGCAAGGCATGGGTGATGATGGGCGACGGCGAGGTGCAGGAAGGCAGCGTCTGGGAGGCGGCGATGGCCGCACACCACCACAGCGTTGGCAACCTCAAGGCGATCGTCGACGTCAACGGGATCCAAAACGACGACTTCTGCGAGGTGCAAATGCAACTGAACGACCTTGCAGCAACGTGGGCTTCCTTCGGTTGGTCGGTGACCACCGTCGACGGGCACAACATGGCCGACATCGTTGAGGCCTTGGCCAAGGTCGATGCCGTCAACGACCGACCTGCCGTGCTGTTGGCCAGCACCGTCAAGGGCAAGGGCGTGTCCTACATGGAGAACAACCCCGCCTTCCATGGCGCCGCCCCAAACGATGACCAATTTGAAACCGCGATGGTTGAACTTGGGGAGGTGGCAGCATGAGCGGCATGGCGGCGACGCGTGATGGCTACGGGAAGGCACTCCTTGAATTGGCGGAGGACGACCGTGTCGTGGTGTTGGAGGCCGATCTCGGCAAGTCCACGAAGTCACAGTTGTTCAGGAAGGCGCATCCAGAGCGCACGATTTCATGCGGCATCGGTGAGCAGAACATGCTGCTCACGGCTGCGGGCCTTGCTGCTTCTGGGTACGTGCCTTTTGCCAGCACCTTCGCCATCTTCACGGAACGCGCCTTTGAGCAGATGCGTAACGGTGTGGCACGACCCGGCTTGCGCGTGCACCTCTGCGGCTCACACGGAGGCACCCACACGGGGACCGATGGATCCTCTGCACAGTCCATCGAAGACCTGGCCATTTACCGCACCCTCCCGGGCGTGACGGTGATGCATCCCGCCGACGAGGTGTCCACCCGGTTGCTGACCAAGCAATTGGTGGACCATCCATCCCCATCGTACACGCGAACGGCGCGCAACAAGACGCCGCTGCTGTACGAAGGACGAGAAGACGAGGTCATCATTGGCAAGGGCATCGTCCACAGCGAGGGCGCGGACGTCGGCATCGTTGCCTGCGGCGTCATGGTCTCGAAGGCGCTTGAAGCCGCTGAAGCCCTGGCGAACGAAGGCATCCACGCAACCGTCGTGGACATGCACACCATCAAGCCGCTTGACGGGGCATTGATTGACGCGATCGTTGAGCGCTGTGGCTGCCTCGTCACCGCAGAAGACCATTCGGTGATCGGTGGGCTTGGTGGTGCCGTGGCGGAGCACCTCGCCGCGAACACACCAGCACCGCTCGAGCGTGTTGGCGTGCCGGACCGCTTTGGTGAATCCGCTGAGGCCGAGGAAATGCTGGAGATCATGGGGCTGACGGTTCAAGATGTTGCGAACGCAGCCAAGCGAGCCATGGCCCGACGATGAACCCACCATAGGTTCAAGGTTCGCCCTCAGGGGCCACCACCATGGAGTTCTTCCTCGACACTGCTGACGTTGATGAGATTCGTGAGATCGCCTCGTGGGGCATCCTCGACGGCGTGACGACAAACCCGTCCCTCATCAAAAAGAGCGGCCGGGATTTCCGCGAGGTCGTCGCAGAAATCGCCTCCATCTGCGATGGACCCATCTCCGCGGAAGTCACCGCGATGGACACGGCAGGCATGCTTGAGCAGGCGCACGCGCTCAAGCAGGAACTTCCCGAGAACGTGATCATCAAAATCCCCTGCACCCCAGAAGGCCTCGCCGCGACGAAAGCCCTGACCTCGGAGGGCATCATGACCAACGTGACCTTGGTCTTCTCCGCCGCCCAAGCGCTCATGGCTGCGAAGGCGGGAGCGACCTACGTCTCGCCGTTCATCGGCCGCATCGACGACACCGGCCACGACGGCATGGAACTGATCGCGGACATCATGACCACATGGTCGCAGTACCCATGGATTGAGACCAAGGTCCTGGCAGCGTCCATTCGCCACCCGACCCATGTTCTGCAGTGCATGCAGCTTGGGGCCCATACGGCCACGATGCCGGCCAAGGTGTTCCGTCAACTCATGTCGCACCCGCTGACCGACCGCGGTCTCGAGGGCTTCATGCGCGACTGGGCAGAGGTCGAAGCGCAGGGCAAGGCCTGAGACCCGCCAAGGGAGCCTTCATCAAGGAGGCACTCGACCGGCGCTCAGGAGGCTCAGGTCATGGACAAGGAACGCCTCCGTCGTTTGCTCGACGGCGACATCGACGCCGGGCAACTCGCCAACGACGGCGTGCTGGCTAGCATCGCCGACCGCGTGTATGGCATCAAGGTGGACCCGGCCATCCGCCCCACCAAGCCCAGGGACGCGTTGGCCATTTCGCAAGATGCCCCTGAATCCCCGGAGCCCGCTGCGAACATGCTTGTGGAGGTGATCCCGGGCGGCGCCCCCGTAGCACCAGCCGCCCCGATGCTTGACGCACCGCTGCCCATTGACCCTGCACCGCTCCCCCCGGTGGTGAAGCCCGAACCCGCCACCTCCAACCGGGGCAGCGGGGGCTTGATGCTCGGACTGCTTGGCCTTGCCCTGGTGCTCGTCAACATGTACTGGGGCCTCGGAAACGTCATTGACGCTTGCAGCGGCCATGTGTCGTGCTCCACGTCCCTGAAACTCAACTGGCTCGAAGTCTACCGAACCAGCGACCACATCGCTTGGGGGCCGACGGGCGTCTGGGGCATTCCTGACATGGTCGCGGCCGGTGCCAGCGGCGTGCTTGTGCTCCTCGGCCTTCGACGGCGTTGAGGCCGTCATCTTGATGAGAAGCCTCAGCGGCCTCGTTGCATGGGCAAGGACGTCGCAAAGGCGAACCGGGGCATCCCCTCAAAGGCGGAAGCCTTCACCGAATGGTACCCCTTCATCGTTGAAGCGGCCGACCTTGTTGACAAGCGCTACCCCATCAAGGGGATGGACGTGTGGCGACCCTACGGCTGGAAAACCATGCGGCTCATCGACGACCTCACCCATGCAGAGATGGAACGGACGAACCACGAGGAGGTCAACTTCCCCCTGCTGATTCCAGAGGACCTCCTCGAACGCGAGAACGCGTTGGTGGCCCGGCTGAAGCGCGCCCGTGAGGAGGGTGTGGACCCAGACGAGTTGCGGGACGAAGAGGAAGAAGCCGGCTTCAAGAAGGAAGTCTACTGGGTGCGTCACGCAGGGGAAAACGAACTCGACGTCCCCATGTTCCTTCGGCCCACGTCAGAGACAGCGATGTACACGATGTTCCCCTTGTGGATCCGCTCCCACGCAGACCTGCCCCTGAAGGTCTACCAGATGGTCAACACCTTCCGGTACGAAACCAAGCAAACCCGCTCCTTCATTCGCGTGCGTGAAATCCACTTCTTCGAAGCCCATACCGCTCACGTGGACGAGGACGATGCCACCCGACAGATCGAGCAAGATCTTGAGATCGTCGACCGGCTCATGCACCACCTTTGCCTGCCCGTGTTGAAGGCAAAGCGTCCCCTGTGGGACACCTTCCCCGGTGCATGGTACACCATCGGCATCGACGCCATCATGCCCAACGGGCGCACCTTGCAGGTGGCCTCATGCCACCACTACCGCGACCAGTGGGCCAAAGCCTTCGACATCACCTACGAGACGCGGGAAGCGGACCACGCCCACGTGCACCAAACCACATACGGCATGTCGGAGCGCTTGCTTGGCGCCGTTGTTGGCATGCACGGCGACGATTCTGGCCTCATCATGCCGCCCGCGATTGCCCCTCATCAAGTCGTCATCTGCCCGCTGGTTCGCAAGAACGCCACCGTGGACACCGTGGCCGTCGCGCACGACGTCGCTGAACGCCTTCGCGCGGCTGGACTCCGCGTTAAGGTCGACGACCGGGACCTGCACCCAGGTCAGAAGTACTACGACTGGGAAATCAAGGGCGTCCCCTTGCGCCTTGAAATCGGTCCCCGTGACGTCGAACAAGGCAGCGTCTTCGCCGCCCGCCGCACGGGCGGCAAGTCTCCAATCCCCATGGACGACCTCGAAAACGGCGTACGAAACACGCTCAATGAGATCGCTGACGAACTTCGTACCCGTGCCGCTGCGCATGTGGACGAAATCGTTCAGCCCCTTCCCGCACTGACGGAATCCGGCCTGGCCACACCGGTCGAGGAAGGTCGCATCTACGAACTTGCCTTCGACGGCAGCGACGCCGATG